>NZ_JAPCIV010000004.1:0-176569 GCF_027707585.1 Aeromonas sp. QDB39
CGATCTATCAACCATCTGAGGGTGGTATCAGATTGATGGGGTGAAGGTGCCCCATCAACCATTAAATCCGTATACCCCTTTTTTTTCACTGGCCCGCTCTTCTGATGAAACAACCCACTACATCATCAGGAGTACACACCATGAACAACACCATCAAAGTCCTGCGCATTAAGGACCTCACCAACAAGATTGGCATGGCCAGGTCTACTATCTATGACTGGCTTAACCCCAAATCTCCTCGTTATGACGAGACATTCCCCAAACCCTTCAAGATAGGTCAGTCCTCTATTGGCTGGTTTGAGCACGATGTTGACAGCTGGCTTATTGGTAGAAGCCAGTCTTGAATGTTCTTTTCCATCCCTAGTGAGCTCCATAACTTCCAGTGTTATAAGTCATGCCTTGATAGGATAATGGATTAGGGAAATAACCATTCCTTCTTATATATGTTTTTTGGTATTTTCGTAGGTGAGGCAGGCGTATCACGTTTAGGTATATTTATTATTTAATATCACTTCTATTCAATACTATTCCTACGCTATGTACAGCCACCCATAAACAACCAATAACCATTACCACTATCGCGTACCATTACACCACTCCCATGTGGTGGTCATGCTACCACCAGCATAGTTAGCCAATACCACTCCACTAATCGCCCCTATATGCGCGTGTGTCTATCACACAGCGTAGGGTTACTCCTGCCTAAGCGAGGCCATCATGTTTAATTCAATTAAGCTATTAGATATCCTTACACTTACCGATAAGCTCCAGCATATGACATTCCCGATTGTCAGGGCTGTTTATTCAGCCCCAGGTAAGTCATACATCACTTGCGTTGACCGTAGGCTATCAACCAAACTCTTTAATGTATTGGATACTGTGTGTGATTATTTTTATTGTCATGAGGAGGTATCGTCAGCGCATCCAACGGTATCGCTATTCCTAACGCATATGCGAGAGATTTATGGATTGCACCTCATCCATGAGCGATATCTCGATAGTGATGTCGGTGACGAATTAGCCAGGGATATCAATAACGCGCTGTATGCGTTTCTAAGAGAGTTCAAGAGTAAGGCGCACCGTAAGTGCCTCAAGAACCTTGAACGCGTTGAGAGCCGCAATCAGCGCAGTATAGCGACGTATGTTAATAGCCTATTCGACCAGCATGCCAAGCTATTAGTCATCCGATTGGATATCGGCTATCACGAAGACTACTACGACCAGCTCACGTTAGACCTCGTGACGGAAGATCGGAATTGTTACCTTCGTCGAGTACAGAACAAATATCCCGCTCTGTTAGGCTATATCTGGAAACTGGAGTTCGGTGTTGATAGACGTTTCCATACCCACATTACGTTCATTTTTAATGGGGCAGTTCACCAACGAGATATCTCGCTGGGTATAGCGCTGGGAGAGGTATGGGAAGATATGTCCGACAATAACGGGAGCTATTTCAATTGTCAGGTCAGGCGGGAGGAATATCGGGAATGGGGAACTGATGGTATTGGGATGGTCCACTACAGCGATACAACCAAGCGCATAAACCTGATTAATGCGCTGAGTTATCTGACCAAGCTGGATACGCAAATATTGGCGGTATTGCCAGCTGGTCGTCGGACCTTCGGGCGTATGGAGAGACCATCACGCCAACCTCGCCTTGGCAGACCTAGGTTATTGTTCTGTCGGTCTGATTGAAAAGGAACTCAGATAGATATTATCAAGGGAGAGTAAACAGATATCGCTGTGAAGCTGCTTGGGAGCGCCATTACGGCCTCCCAAGTTATTGACCCTGGCATCGGGTGTCAGTCAGTCACAGATGCGCACTGCGAGCTGTTAAGGCGCCAATCGTGCCACCAGCTTATCTACCACCTCCAGCACCAGCGCTCTGTCCTCTGTATCGAGCTTAGCCAACTGTTGGCTGAGCACAATGCCTTGTTCGGTGGGGCGGTTGCTGGTCTCACGCAGGAAGTCTGCCAGCTCACACTCAAACAGCTGGGCGAGCTCTGCCAACCGCACCACGGTAGGCACCACTTTTCCCCGCTCCATCCGAGAGACCGCTTCCATCCCGATATCCAGGTGCTCTGCGACTTGATCCTGGGTCAGTCCCGCTTGTTGGCGTTGCCGTCCAATCGCTTTACCGACGCTTTTGGCTAGATCGTCAAAGTTGATGTCTGTCATAAGTCCTCCAGTCAACCTGTATGGTTGGCCATGGACTCATTGACATTAAGGACTCTTTGGGGTGAGGATCACCTCATTAGATCTAATTTAGTGAAGTAGTCACCCCAACATCGAAAGGAGTTCGACACGATCTCACCTCTGGCCACTTTGTTGACTGAGTCTGGTTATCGATCCAGCACTCCCACTGACATTACTCGAATGTCTCGCCTACCCGATAGATTCGCCTTATCGGCCCGGCTTTCTTTTGCCATTTACACATTACAGGAGACTCCTCATGCCATTAGTCCTGATCTGGGTTGGACTTGCTTTATTACTGGGATTTGTTGCGGCTGGTAACGGACGCTCATTCTGGGGCTGGTTCATTCTCGGACTTATAATTGACCCGATTTTAGCCGGATTACTTTACTGGTTGATTTGCAGAGATAGTTGATTATCGGATGCACATGTTAATGGTCAAAATTGAATCATGAAGGTTGGTAATATGGGACTTTGGAAAACGCTTACAACTATAAATGGCAATAGCTTGGGTGGCCTTATCATCAAGCTCATTTATAACGTACCTAAGATGAGCGACAGGACGATTATTGATATTGTTACGGGAAGGAAGTGGGCCCCTGAATTCATCAAAATGTTAGCCGCCAAAGAAGGGGCGCTGCGCTCTCTCAAAATGTGACGAGCCTCGCTTTCACCAAGGAAATTGTATAGCCCCCTCTGACTGCCGGGTGATGCTGCGCAATGACATCGGTGGTCAGCTTGGGGGGACCCATTTCCCACTCAAGCTCAATTACACCGAAAGCTGGCGGCTGGTCATGACCGAGCCGTGCCGATTGAGGGAGGTGACCCTCTTCACCAATCTGGGCAATGCCTCTTACACCATTGAATAACTCGTTTGGAGAGTGACATGACAGAAAAAATCAGACTGGCACTGTGGTGCACATGGTTATCGCTGTTTGCTTTACCGACCTGGGCGGCGCCCCAGTTCACTGTGCCAACGGTCACTAAACGGGTACCGGCCAACGTTGAGGGCACCCTCAATTTCGCCAGCATGCAGTTTTGGATAGAGACCTCGAAAGGGGAACGCATCATGTTGATGCCGCTGGATGAAGATGAGCCAAGGCTCATCCCCAGTGTCAGCCAGCCGGTTTCACTGAACGGCATGATGCTGACCTACTCGGATGGTAGCCGTTACTTCGAACCCTCCTTTGCACCCTCGTCAGCCGCATCAAGTACCGCGTCATTTACCATCGTGAAAAATGACGATTACAACATCGAGATCCGGTATGGGGGTGAGGTACTGCTGCGCACCGATGAATATGACGCCATCAAACTCACGCACCGTTTGCCGCTGCCCAACGGGCAGGCGGTCTTGTTTGAGCTGCACAGTGGCGGAGTGGCATGCCCGGTGCTCTACCAGTTGGCTGTCGCCCAGAAGGGGGCGCTGGCCATGCTTTCACAACCCTTTGGTACCTGCAGCGATGAAGGCAAGCTGACCCCCGCTCCCAACGGTTTCACCCTCGACCTGCCCGGCAATCCTCACCAGCGCTGGGTATGGGATGCCAACAGCTTGACGCTGCGCAAGCAGTCCTGACCACCAGCCGCCACACATTCACCACCATCAGGGCACCTTCGGGTGCCCTCTGTTTTATGCCGCATTTTATTTAAGGAACTGTTCATGCCATTACCACAATCAGGGGACCACCTTGTTTCCCCCCGCACCGGTTACCAGCACCACGGTCTCTATCTGGGGGACCATCTGGTCATCCATTACCAAGGGGTCAGTGCCGGAATACATTCCGGTCAGATAGCTATCACCACCCTTGCCGAGTTTAGCCAAGGGCGGGGCTATCGCATCCAGCACCATAGCGCACGCGCCTATAACCGGGAGGAGAGTATCGACCGCGCTTACTCGCGTCTTGGAGAGGCGCACTACAGCACGCTCTTTAACAACTGCGAGCACTTCGTGCTCTGGTGTATCGAGGGCTTTCACTACAGCAAGCAGATTAGCCAGCTGATTGCCACGGGGTGTATCGCACATCAGGCGCTTCGCACTGTGGCCCATCAGCCCACCCTTGCGGCCCTGCCTGGCATGGCCACCAGCGCGGCACTGAACCCATCAGCAACTACCGCTGTGACCTCCGCAGTCTGTGCGTTGCTGGGGAGCTCGGCCACCTCGCTTGCGGCGCCCTTGGCCGCCACCTACGGCCTCTACCGCGCCTGGCGCTGGTTCAGGGATTGACGGTTATCACATTCGATACGAAAGGACACACCATGATGACCATGCCATTTCACTTGGCAGGGATGGCCCTGCCGATTTCACCCGCGCTACCTGACTTGCTGCGCAGCGCCGTGCGGGAACAACGGCTCGACCTCACCGACCTCTCGACCCTGACCTTCAACTTTCGCAGCCCCGGCTACAGTGCCGAGACGGGTGGCGTCCATCCGGTAGAGCTGCGGCTTATTCGGGGATTGCACGGCTGGGTCTTCGATTACATCACCGACTTCAGTTATCAGGGACTGGGCCAGGATGCCGAGCTCTGCAAGGAGCTCGACTTCAACCTCTCTTGCGACGAGCACTATCTGCAGGGCTGGGGACCACTGCCCGGCGTGGAAGCGCGGGAACTGTTCGCCCTGTGGCAGAGCAATTTCATTAGCTACGCCCAGTTGGGATATTTCACCGTCACGGTCAGCGGGGAGTAGGAGGTGTGTGATGACTAACGAACTGCCGCTCTCCCACACCTCGCGCCAGTGGCTGGGACTGGTCGCCGCCAAGGCCAAGATACAACCGCGCCACCGTGGCCAGCGCTGGTTACTACACCTCACTCCTGATAGCCCCCATGCCCGCACCGTTACGCTGCACCTGCGCTGGTCTGGGGTGCAGTGGCAACTGCTCTCCCTCACCAATGCCGAGGATTGGCGCACGATGAGCCAGCCGATAGATGAAATTTGCGTGGACCCCACTCGTCACTGTTTTTGGCGCAGCCAGGCAGGACCGGTTTCTCTCACCGAGCAACCCCGTGTGTTGGCAAGTTTCCTGGCTGACCTGCAGCGTACCTGCACTAATCACGGTTATCGCGTGGAGAGTGACCCCTTACCGCAAGAGGAGACACACGATGTCCAAACAACCGATAGCCGTTGAGCTGGAAGCCATCAATCGAGAGGGGGAAACTCAGGTGGTGCGTGACAGTGGCCTGACCGTGCAGGACTACAGCGTCTACCTGCGGGCTGTGGAGGGCAGTGGGTTGGCGCTGGCCACCTAGGTAGCTGACTACGACACCATAGGACCGGCCTACCAACTGGCGGAACGGCTGAGCGTTGCGCTCGCTATCCTACTCAACGTACTGGTCCCCGGACCGCTGATGCCGGTGAAGCGCGCCCCTACAGCCGGAACAGGAGCAGAAGCCGCCACCAAGGCCAACTGAACACCCCTCACAGTGAACCAACAACCGCTCTACCTTTAACCCTGACATGCTTTATGTGTGCCGGGGTTTTGTTTATTTGGAGAACCCCACATGCGTTACCACAAACTCAAAGCCGGGGAATGCCCCGGCACCTATGTCGTCACCGAACCCGTGACCGAGCAAGACCTGTTGCGTATCGCCAATCAGATTGCTCGCAAGCGTCTTGCCAAAGGCTCCGCCATCACCAGTACCACAGAGGCCGCTGAGCGGCTGCAGACCCTGCTGCAGGACCGGGAGCACGAAGTGTTTGGTGCACTGTTCCTCGACTCCCAACATCGTGTACTGGCCTTTGAGGAGCTGTTTCGCGGCACCTTGGACAGCGCCAGTATCTACCCACGGGAAGTGGTCAAGCGGGCCATACTGCTCAACAGTGGGGCCATCATCGCGGTGCACAATCACCCCAGCGGTGACCCGGAACCCAGTCAATCTGACAGGGTCTTTACCCAGGCCCTCAAAGAAGCCTTGGCGCTGGTCGATGTGCGATTGCTTGACCATCTGGTGGTCGGTGCTGAGGGCTTAGTCTCGATGGCCGAAAGAGGTCAGCTATGAACCAGACCCCAGGCAAAACCCACCTCACCGCCCTCGATATCCTCATCGAGTTGCGCTGTTGGCTGGCAGACAACGTCGAGATGCAGACCGAGCCCGCCATCGTGGCTCACCTGCCTAACGGCTCCCTGCTCACCCAGGCCGATAGTATCGAGGCTATTGATGCGCTGCTGCATCAGCTGCGCCATTAGTCCGTTCCAAAAGAGAAATGAGCGATGCGATTACCTAACCCCTATTCCCTTGAGGAAACCCTGAGCAAGCTGCGCCATCGTCTGGCTACTGCCTGCAACGAGGAGGCGCTGGCATTACTGGAAAAAGCCGTCACCAAGGCGCGTGATGACGAGGGTTATGCCAGGCAGCTTGAAGAGGCCTTGCTGCGGGGATCCACCATCGAGATCCGCGAATGCCTCAGCTGCTTTGGCGACTACTTCGAGTGCTCCCGAGACGCACCGCCCTATTACCTGCATCACGATGCCGTCAACGGCATTGATTGTGCGCTCTACGCCATCCTGTTTGATGCGGCTTACCCAGACGCAGAGCAGGCGCACGAATAACGCCAGCATCCCCAAACCCGGATCATCCGCGCCAACACCATGATCCGGATATTCCGATCCCCCCAGCAAGGCCACCTCACTACAGGTGGCCTTGTTCATTTCAAGGAGTCACTCAATGTCTGCCTTCATGATTGACCGCAAGGATTACCTAGCCTTTGCCGTGCAGCTACATCGCTTTTGCAATGCCCCCATGCCACCGCACTACACCCTGGAGCTACTGCGCACCCTCTGGTGGCAGCCGCCAGCAGACACGACCAGCACCTGGACGTGGCGGGTTGACCGGCTGGTACGGTTGATGATGCTCGCCAATCGCCGTGCTGTTTGGCATCGCTATCAGCTTGGGCGTCAGCAGGGCCACAAGGAACCACATCAGCACCGCTCGAACAAGCTGGGGCCGCTTAAACCTGCCCATCGTTACCACCAGGCACCACTCACCGATGCCGAACTGGTAGCCCTCTACAAATTCACCTGCTGCGCCCTGTACCAGTCGAGCGAATGGAGCGGGAGTCCTGAGCAGGCCCCACGGCTGGTGAAGGTAATACAGCCGTTGCAGCAGGCGCTGGCGCAAGACGTGCTGACCCGGCTGTCACTGTGGGAGCAAGCACCCTGGGGAGAGATGTGATGGATCTCTACATCACCCTGACAGTGGCAAGCTCGCCACCGAGTTCAATGGCCCACCTAGCCCAACGTGTCGCCGATGACATGGCACACCTGCATCACCGTCTAGGGGATGGGGTGAGCGATGAACTGGGTATCAGTATCAGCTATCTGGTCGAACAGTTTGCGCTGCTGGCAGCTGCTTACCGTTCACCGGAGGAAAAGGAGAAACATCAATGATTGAGTTCAATGACAGCTTTAGCCAGGCCGCCGTCGCGGAGGCCATGTGTGCTCACTCAGGGCTTGCCAAGCTCATCAGTCAGCAGTTGATGCTGCCGGGCTTTGCCTATGCCCACGATGTGGAGGGGCGACGTATTGGTGGCCCGCTGGTGGCCCCCAACCCTGTGTTGCACAAGACCACGCTCTTTGTCAGTCCACGGGATATGCGTGAGCACCTGCCACGAGAGATTAACTTCGCCCGCTTTCGCTGCGCCTGTAATGCAGCGGGTCAGCCGGTCGGTGAGTGGCAACGGGTAATTGTCGGGGCCTACGTCAACCACGGTAGTAATGACAAGCCGGATTGGAGTAGTCACACCTGAGCCACGGCCACCAGCACACACAAGACCCCATACAGCCCCTCACTCCGAGGGGCTGTATGCATTTGAAGGAAGCCCAACCATGCACGACCTGCGTGATTACAAGACCCTGACCGCTCGGCAGATCACCACTGCCATCGGTCAGCTCAACCACAACACCGCGCCGAAGATAATGACCCACCTGGGATTGCGGGCCAGGCAGCCGCAACCACTCGGTAATGGCCGTAGTAGAGCCAAAGCCCTCAAGCTGCTGCGCCGGGTCAAAAAGGCCCACAAGGCGGGGCGTATCCCGTTTGAACTTACAGTGACCGGCTGCCGCATCGACCGGGGTAGCCATCAGGCTGACCGCTACTATTACGACCGAACACTGCTGGCTCAGGGCTGGCAGCAGTACGACACCGAAGAAGATGCGTGGTACTTCGGGGTATGGATTCACACCGAGAAGCTGGAGACCTTTACCTACGCCGAGGGGGATACCAGTCATGTAATTGCACCGAACGTCGAGGCGTTTCGTGCCGAACTGGCGCGGCTCTACCAGTACCACCCGCAAGCCCCGGCCTTTATCAGCATTGACCCGCAAGCAGGCGTTGTGACCCGCCACTTTGAACGCAAGCCGGAGGTGTGAGATGGCTAAGAACATCACCATCAAGGTACCCGGCAAGCATCCGCAAACCGGTGAACTCACCACCTTCGAGCTCAAGGGGCAGCGCATGGATATCAACATCGGTGGGCAGGCCGTGCCTTTCCTCATTCACGGTAGGGGTATCGGCACCTCGCTTACCCACATTCCGAGTGGCTACCGCATTGCACTGCTCGGCGGCTGGCTCACCGCTCGTTACGCAATCCCCGAGAATAAGCCCAGCAGAACAGAGTGCGCCCAGATGGCCATAGATCGACTGGTAGCCCAGTACGGCTCGCTACACCTGCTGGACCGGCTCAATTGCAAACCGGTTATCAATCAGACGGCTGACAGCGCCCGTTGACGCCCCACCGTCTCGCTCATCCACAAACAGCATAAAGTGCCAGCCCTCACAGGCTGGCCCTTTGCATCATTGGAGTCACCGAACATGACCCGTCTTATCACCGGACTCGAGGTGCATCGCTATGCCCCCGAGCTCAACAAACTGCATCTGCGAAACCGGCAAATGCTACCCGCCCCCGGCATCACAACCATCAAAGAGGCCAAAGCATGCCTGTTTGGCCGCTGGCAGCCAGGGCATCAGGTGACCATCACGGTGAGCCACCCTGACTACACCAATCTCTCCCGGCTCTACCGGGGGCGACTGGCAAGCCTGACCGACTTCCCAGCGCATCTGACCAGATTGCGCCAGCGTCACAACGTGCCCGGCACCCGCATCGATATTCAACTGAGGTATCGCTAATTATGACCATGAGCCATTCCACATACTCTGACCCTGCTGCCCACAATTCAGAGTTACAAGTTCCCGCACAAGCCCCCAGCATTAGCTGGGGTCTGCCTAGTGATATCTCCCCACGCTTTGGCGCTCGTCTGATACAGAGTCGCTACCGACTCGATTTTCTATCCGATCGAGCCAGTCTGATAGGTGAATGGAGTGAGGCGCAGATAGCCAATCTCGACCTGGCTTTCCCGGAGATCATCAAGGCACTGGAAGCCAAGCTGCTGACCGGCGAACTGGATGCCCAGCGTCAGCACTGCATCACTATCCAGCACGGCGATTTCACCTGTGAAGCCGATAGCCTGGGTAGCCACGGCTATGTCTACTTAGCCATTTACCCAACGACGAACATGGGCGCCAATCCTGACCGCAAGGCGTGACCACACATCCGCTTGTGGTAACATTTTTGCCCCTACTCGTCCGTGATAAGTGTGTAGGTCGTGGGGAAGGCCAATTCATGGCCTTTCCTTTGTTTTTTTTGCCCGCCAACGTGAGACGTTGACCATTTCATCTCTGCAATAACAACGATGCGCAGTGATCACCTTTCGCGTGACATTACGCATAGTGCTGCGGGGTTCATTTGTATAAACTGCCCGCCAGATAATGGATAGACGACTGACGGGCCGGACTTTTTCTCGCCGATGCATCACCTTGGCTGCATCGCCTTCTGTTGACCCACCACCCTGGATAGGTCCCTGCTGTGCCCGCAAAGCTCGGCATGCGCCGTTCCGTCAGTCTGACAACTTGGCCCGCATCCTCACCTTGGCTTTCGCGCAGGTGGGCTGTGAAGGCAACACGCATTAACCGGAGAACCCCATGACCGACCCCAACGAGCTCAGCCAGGCGCTGCTTGCCGCCGTTCCTGAAGATGGCAGCAGCATCGGTAACCAAGCCTTGATGGAAACCTTGAAAGCCCAATTCAGCGACCTGACCGATGAGGTATTTACCGCCGCACGCGAAGCCCTGCTGGAACAGGGCGTACTGCGCAAGGGGCGCGGGCGGGGTGGTGCTGTGCTTCGGGTGTTGGAAGGCGAAGCCACCGAGACAACACCACGCAAAGCGAAAGCCAGTGGCAGGGCTAAGCAGGCCAAGGATGAGCCGCAAGTTACCGGTATCGAGGGGCTGAAGAAGACCCTGTGGGCTGCCGCAGACAAGCTGCGTGCCGACATGGACGCCGCCGAGTACAAGCACATCGTGCTGGGCCTTATCTTCCTCAAGTACATCTCCGACTCTTTCGCCGCCCGTCGTGCCGAGCTAACCCGCCGCTTTGCCGATGAGAGCGACGAGTACTTCCTCTACGACTGTGACGATGAGCTGCTGGCAGAGGAGCTGGAAGACCGCGACTACTACCGTGAAGTGAACGCCTTCTGGGTACCGGAAGGGGCCCGTTGGGAGGGGTTGCGGGCCCATGCCAAGCAGGCCGATATCGGTAAGCGTATTGACGATGCGCTGACCCTGATCGAACAGGAGAACCCGCGCCTCAAGGGCATCCTCGACAAGCGCTACGCCCGTGCCCAGTTGCCCGATGGCAAGCTCGGCGAGCTGGTGGATCTGGTTTCCAAGATTGGCTTTGGCAGTGATGTCAGTGAAGCACGCGACATCCTGGGGCAGGTCTACGAGTACTTCCTTGGCGAGTTTGCCAGTGCCGAGGGCAAGAAGGGGGGCCAGTTCTACACGCCTGCCAGTATCGTCAAGACGCTAGTGGCGGTACTTGCTCCCCATCATGGTCAGGTCTACGACCCCTGCTGCGGTTCAGGCGGCATGTTCGTGCAGTCGGAGAGGTTTATCGAAGCCCATGGCGGTAAGTTGGGTGACGTCTCTATCTACGGTCAGGAGTCGAATCCGACCACTTGGCGGCTGGCGGCGATGAACCTCGCCATCCAGGGGATGGACTACAACCTCGGGCGCGAAAACGGTGATACCTTCACCCGCAATCAGCACCCTGACTTGCGTGCCGACTTCGTGTTGGCCAACCCGCCGTTCAATATCAGCGACTGGTGGCATGGTAGCCTCGAGGGGGATCCGCGCTGGGTCTACGGCACGCCGCCTGCGGGCAACGCCAACTACGCCTGGCTGCAGCATATGCTCTACCACCTCAAGCCCAATGGCCGTGCCGGTATCGTGCTGGCCAATGGCTCGATGAGCTCGAGCCAGAACAGCGAAGGCGACATTCGCCGTGCCATGGTGGAGGCGGACGTGGTGGAGTGCATGGTGGCCCTGCCGGGCCAGCTGTTTTTCAACACCCAGATCCCGGCCTGCCTCTGGTTCCTCGCCAAGAACAAGACCCGCCGCCAAGGTGAGGTGCTGTTTATCGATGCCCGCAAGCTGGGCACCATGATCAGCCGGGTGCAGTGCGAGCTCGATGAGAGCGCTATTGCCCGTATCGCCGATACCTTCCACGCATGGAAAGGGGACGGGGAGTGCGAGCTGTCTTACGAGGATGTAGCGGGATTCTGCCGCAGCGTAACCCTAGCCGAAATTGCCGAGCACGGCCATGTGTTGACTCCTGGCCGCTATGTCGGCGCCGAAGAGGTGGAGGAGGACGATGAGGCCTTTGCCGACAAAATGACTCGGTTGACCAAGCAACTTGGTGAACAGATGACCAAGGGTGCAGAGCTGGACCAGTTGATTAAGCAGAAGCTGGGGGGGCTTGGGTATGAAATCTGATTGGAAGCTATTGACTCTTGGTGATGTGACTACGTGGTCTTCTGGAGGTACCCCTAAGAAAGATAATCCTGAATATTGGAACGGGGATATTCCGTGGATTAGTGCTAACTCTATGCATAGCACTAGACTGGGAGCTTCTGATCTAAAAATAACGCAACTAGGCTTAGATGCGGGGTCTCGACTGGCCGAATCAGGCTCGGTGCTACTGTTAGTCCGAGGTGGTGCTCTTCATAATCGTATTCCTGTAGGCATAGCAACAAGAGATGTTGCGTTCAATCAAGATGTGAAGTCGCTAAAGGCAAAAATTGAATTCATCACTCCATGGTATTTGCTTTTTTGGCTAATGGCACATGAACGATTTTTGCTCTCGTCAGTAGTTGAATATACTGGTATAGGTGCTGGCAAACTGGATACAAGACGTATGCAGTCGTTACCATTTTGGGTGCCACCACCAAATCAACTAAGCGCTATTGAAAGCTTTGCAAAGTCACTTGATGATCGCATCGCCCTACTGCGCGAGACCAACGCCACGTTGGAGGCCATCGCGCAGGCACTGTTCAAGTCGTGGTTTGTTGACTTCGACCCGGTCCATGCCTGTGCTCGTGGGGAGCAACCTGCTGGTCTGACACCCGAGGTTGCATCCCTGTTCCCCGACAGCTTCGAAGAGTCCGAACTTGGTATGGTGCCGAAGGGGTGGACGGTTAAGCCCGTGGGGGATGCAGTTGAATGCATTGGTGGCGGGACGCCGGATACAAAGAAACCTGCATTCTGGGAACCTGCTGAGCATTCTTGGACAACTCCAAAGGACTTGTCTGGTCTGCAGTCACCGGTGCTTTTGCAGACAGAACGCAAACTCTCGTCAGAAGGCTTGGCAAAAGTAAGTTCCGGGTTGTTACCAACAGGAACTTTGTTGATGTCGTCTCGAGCACCTATTGGTTATCTTGCTATCACTCAAATGCCAGTAGCAGTGAATCAGGGCTATATCGCCATGCCGCTCGGAGGGCAATTGCCGCCACTATATATGCTGTTTTGGTGTCGTCAGAACATGGAGATGATTAAGAGTCACGCCAACGGTTCGACTTTCATGGAGATTAGCAAGAAGGCATTCCGCCCTCTACCCGCTCTGGTTCCATCCAAAGAAGTCATCGTTGAGTTCATGAGAATTGCCGAACCTTTGTTTGCTCGCTTGGTAGAAAATCAAAAGCAAGCCCAAACCCTCGCTACCTTGCGCGACACCCTGCTACCCCGTCTGATCTCCGGTCAACTGCGCTTGCCGGAGGCAGAGGCTATGGTCGAAGGGGCAAGCTGACGTGGCAGATATAAGGGGGTGGCATGAGATACAGGCCGATTACAGGGACACCCTGATTGTGGGCAATGGCGGCAGTGTCGCTGTCAATCCCTGTTTTCGTTACACCAACCTGTATCAGCAGGGCTGTGAGCACGGATTTATCCGCCCTGCCGCACAGCAGGTGTTTGATCAATTCGCCAAGAATGACCGTGATTTCGAACGAGTGTTATATCGCCTATGGCAGGCTGACTATATCAATCAAAAGTTTGAGCTGGCCAAAATCGAGCGTGACAAAGTTCGCAACGCCTATACAGATGTGCGGCGGGCGCTGATCGATACCGTAAAAGACATTCATCCAGACAAGGCTATCAGTGACCAGCAAGGGCTTGCCCATATTGGCCGCTTTATGGCAGGTTTTTCGACGGTATTCAGCCTCAACTACGACTTGATAGTCTATTGGGCATCACTTAATGCTCGCCAAGCCAATGGTTGGCGTTTTGAGGACGGGTTCACCATTGATAAGACGCGCGCGACAGACCCCAAATTGATCAAGCAATGCTTCAACGCGTCATTCCCTGCTGAACTTGAGCCCGGAGTGACCAGAGTCTTTTATCCTCATGGCAATCTTGCGCTCTACCGAACTCAAGGTGGCGAGGAAAGTAAGCTGATGGCCGACAATAGCGACCCATTAAGCCTTATCACCCAGTACTGGCGTGATAATGACGGTCAACCTCTGTTTGTGTGCGAGGGCTCGTCAGAGAGCAAGATCGCCGCGATAAACAGCTCCCGATATCTTTCCCATGTGTATCAACATGAATTACCTCGCCCCAAAGACAGCATGACTATTTATGGCTGGAGCATTGGCAAACAGGATCGTCATATTCTTGAGCAGCTGGCGTTATCACCATGCCGTCGCGCCGCGGTGTCTGTGTTTGCTGGTAACAAGACACCAAAAAAAATTGAATCCGAAAGGGTGCATATGGAAAAAATGCTAAATGATGCGGGCATCAAGGAGGTTGTATTTTTTGATGCCACCAGTGCGGGGTGTTGGAACCATGCTGACTAAAAGAGGTGACTGCTGATGTCATTTGATCGTAACCAGCCCTATAACGACCTGCCATTGCTGCCCCCCATCATCGAGCTGGAGACCAAGGCGGTGTTGAAACAAGCCATCGCGGCCAACCGGGTATTGGCCAATCTGCGCGGGCTGGCGGCCAAGATCCCCAATCAGGGGCTGCTGATTAACAGCATCATCTTGCAAGAAGCGCGGCTCTCATCGGAAATCGAGAATATCGTCACCACCAATGACGAGCTGTATCGCGCCGCCGCCAACCGCGATGGCAAGACAGATCCTCACACCAAAGAGGTGCTGCGCTACCGTGAGGCGCTCTATCATGGCTTCCATTCGCTCAAGGATCGCCCGCTCAATACCAACCTGTTTATTGAACTGGTTCGGCTGATTAAACAGGTGGATATCGGCATTCGCGCCATCCCCGGTACGGCCCTGAAGAGTGACCGAGGTGAGGTCATTTATACCCCACCCGTTGGAGAGCAGGTGATCCGCGACAAGCTGGCCAATCTTGAGCAATTTATCCATGCCGAGGATGAGCTGGACCCGCTGGTCAAGATGGCGGTGATGCATTATCAGTTCGAGGCGATTCACCCCTTCCCCGATGGTAATGGCCGTACCGGTCGCATCCTGAACCTGTTGTATCTTGTTGAGCAGCAACTGTTGGATATCCCGGTGCTCTTTTTGTCGCGCTACATCATCGCCAATCGGCAGGAATATTATGCCGGCCTACGGGGCATCACCGAAGCGCAGCAATGGGAACCCTGGGTGCTGTTTATGCTCAGGGCTGTGGAGAGCACGGCACAACAAACCTTTGAGCAGGTCAATCGCATCCTGAGTTTGATGGAAGAGGTGCGCGAGCGGGTGCAGCGGGAAGCGGAGGCCATCTATAGCAAGGATCTGGTCGAACTGATTTTTATGCAGCCCTACACCAAGATCGGGTTTCTGGTCGATGCCGGTATTGCCAAACGCCAGACGGCCTCTCGCTATCTGCAAACACTGGCGACGATGGGCATCTTGCGGGAAGAGCAGGTTGGCCGTGAAAAGTACTACATCAACGATGCGTTGTTCGCCGAGTTGACCCGCTAACCGATCAGGGTGACGGGATCGACATATCACCATGACGTGTCGATTTTTCGGCTTTTTTTAAACATATTTTCGCAACCTGTCGATCCCATCGACAGATGGGGGTGACGAGTCGATATGTCACCCGTTGTGACGCTGAGCAGGTTGGGCATACCCGAATGGCAGAGGCCATGGGGGTGCCAGGGATCGTCTTGAGGGATTGAGCAACAATGACCGAAGATCAGTTGGAACAAGAGGTGCTGGGGTGGCTGAGCGAGGTGGGCTATCGCGTGGTGTGTGGCTACGATGTGGCCCCCGATTCTGATAACCCGTGGCGTGAGCAGTTCCAGCAGGTGCTGCTGAGCGAGCGCTTGCGGGAGGCGATTGCCCGGCTCAACCCCTCCGTGCCGCTGGTGGCGCGTGAAGATGCGCTGGCGCAGGTGGTCAATCTCGATACCCCGGCGCTGCTGTCGGCCAACCGGGCATTTCACCGCTTGCTGGTGAATGGGGTGCCGGTGCAGTACCAGCGCGATGGCGAGACGGTGGGGGACTTTGTCCGCCTCGTTGACTTCGAGCAGCCCACCGCCAACGAGTGGCTGGCCATCAACCAGTTCTCTATCAAGGGGCCCAAACACACCCGCCGCCCCGACATCATCCTCTTCATCAACGGGCTGCCGCTGGTGGTGCTTGAGCTCAAGAACCCGGCCGATGTGAATGCCGACATCTGGAAGGCGTTTGATCAGCTGCAGACCTACAAGGAGCAGATCCCCGACCTGTTTCAGTACAACGAGATCCTGATTGCCTCCGATGGTAGCGAGGCGCGGATGGGGTCGCTGTCGGCCAATGCCGAGCGCTTTATGCAGTGGCGCACGGTGGATGGGGTCAACCTCGACCCCTATGGCGAGTTTGGCGAGCTGGAGACCATGGTGCGCGGCATTCTGACCCCGGCCATGCTGCTCGATTACCTGCGCTTTTTCGTGTTGTTTGAAGACGATGGCCGCTTGGTCAAGAAGATCGCCGGTTATCACCAGTTTCATGCCGTACGCGCGGCGATCACCCAGGTGGTGGCGGCGTCGCGCCCCGGTGGTAGCCATAAGGGCGGGGTGGTGTGGCACACCCAGGGCAGCGGCAAGAGCATCACCATGACCTGCTTTGCGGCGCGGGTGATGCGCGAGGCGGCGATGGAGAACCCGACCATCGTGGTGATCACCGACCGTAATGACCTTGATGGCCAGCTGTTCGGGGTGTTTTCCCTGTCGCAAGATTTGATCCGCGAGCAGCCGGTGCAAGTGGAAACCCGTGGAGATCTGCGCAGCAAGCTGGCCAATCGCCCCTCCGGTGGCATTGTGTTTGCCACCATTCAGAAGTTTATGCCAGGCGCGGATGAAGACAGCTTTCCAGTGCTGAGCGAACGAGCCAACATCGTGGTGATTGCCGATGAGGCGCACCGTACCCAGTACGGCTTTAATGCCACACTCAAATTGCCCAACCAGATTGCAGAAGGGGCAGCGCGCTATCAAGTCGGCTATGCCCAGCACTTGCGCGACGCACTGCCCAACGCGACGTTTGTGGCCTTTACCGGCACTCCGGTATCGAGCGAAGACCGAGATACCCGCGCGGTGTTTGGCGACTACATCCACATCTATGACATGCAGCAGGCCAAGGAAGATGGCGCGACTGTGGCGATCTATTACGAGTCACGCCTCGCCAAGTTGTCGCTCAAAGCTGACGAACTGACCCACCTAGATGACGAAGTAGATGAACTGGCCGAGGATGAGGAAGAGAGTGAGCAGGCCAAGCTTAAGTCACGCTGGGCCGCACTGGAGAAGGTGGTGGGCAGCAAGCCTAGGATAGAGCGGGTGGCCGCCGATCTGGTGGCCCACTTCGAGGAGCGCAATCAGGCGCAGCATGGCAAGGCGATGATGGTGGCCATGAGCCGCGAGATCTGCGTGCACTTGTATGATGCCGTGGTGGCCCTGCGCCCCGACTGGCATGACCCGGACCCCGACAAGGGGGCCATCAAGATCGTGATGACCGGTAGCGCCTCTGACAAGGCGTTGCTGCGCCCCCATATTCATCCAGCCTTGGTCAAGAAACGGCTGGAGAAGCGGTTCAAAGACCCGAGTGACCCGCTCAAGCTAGTCATCGTGCGCGACATGTGGCTGACCGGCTTCGATGCGCCCTGCGTACATACCCTTTATGTGGACAAGCCGATGAAGGGCCACAACCTGATGCAGGCGATTGCACGGGTGAACCGGGTGTTCAAGGACAAACAAGGCGGGCTGGTGGTCGATTACATCGGGATCGCCAACGAGCTCAAGAGCGCCATCAAGGAGTACACCGCCAGCAAAGGACGGGGCAAGCCGACCGTCGATGCCCATGAGGCCTACGCGGTGTTGGAGGAGAAACTCGATATCCTGCGCGCCCTGCTGCATGGCTTTGATTACAGCGACTACCTCACCGGTGGCCACAAGTTGCTCGCCGGGGCCGCCAACTTTATTCTTGGCCTTGAGGATGGCAAGAAGCGCTTTGCCGACAACGCGCTGGCGATGAGCAAGGCGTTCACGCTCTGCTGCACCCTTGACGAGGCCAAGGCAGTGCGGGAAGAAGTGGCCTTCTTGCAGGCGGTCAAAGTGTTGTTGACCAAGAAGGCGATCTCCCAAAAGAAGAAAACCGACGAAGAGCGCGACTTGGCCATTCGCCAGATCATCGGCAATGCGGTGGTATCGGGCGATGTGGTCGATGTGTTTGAAGCGGTGGGGCTCGACAAGCCCAATATCGGCCTGCTCGATGATGAGTTTCTGGCCGAGGTGCGCAACCTGCCGGAGCGCAATCTTGCGGTGGAGTTGCTGGAGCGACTGCTGGAGGGGGAGATCAAGTCGAAGTTCGCGACCAACCTCTCCCAGGAGAAGAAGTTCTCGGAGATGCTGACCAAGGTGATCGCACGCTATCAGAACCGCTCCATCGAAACCGCACAGGTGATCGAGGAGCTGATCGACATGGCCAAGAAGTTTGCCGCCGTAAGCAAGCGGGGGCAGGCCTTGGGCCTTAACGATGACGAGCTCGCCTTCTATGATGCGTTGGCCAACAACGAGGCGTCAGTGCGTGAGCTGGGGGACGAGATACTGGCCAAGATAGCCCATGAGCTGACAGCCAACCTGCGCCGTAGCGTGACCGTGGATTGGAGCAGCCGCGAAAGCGTGCGCGCCAAACTGCGGCTGATGGTCAAGCGCATCCTGCGCAAGTACAAGTACCCGCCAGACCAGCAGGAAGAGGCTGCTCAGCTGGTTCTGGCGCAGGCAGAGAGCTTGTGTGAGGTGTGGTGTTGAGTGGGGGAGGCGCGAGCCTCCCTCACCTTATCTATCAAGATGTGTAGATATGGCTTACTTCAGTATGACGCTGCCTGAAGGTATCTGGTTGGCCTCTTCGAGGCTCAGGTAGCGTGGGCCTTGTACGCTGGCCAGTGACTTGAATAACCACGGATGCGGCTTTAGCCAAGCTTTGGTGTCTTCGTAAACGTCTCCACCGACCACGAAGTAACGACCATCACACCCGTCATCGTGTAGTTCATTGGCATCAGGTGTCGAGAGTTTCAGCTGGCAGCCTTCGATGACAACCACGACTTGAGACTTGTAAACCCCAATGACGGTGGAGATTTTGTTGGCCATATCACTTGAAACCCGCCAAGCGCTAATGGCGCCCTTGTAAGCACCTCGGCTGGAGTAGGTCTCTACCAAGTTGACTACCAATGCCGTCACAATACGTACCTCGTTAAGTTGTTTGGAATGCGGTTTGTTGCTAGTGACCTGCATAGCCACCGATGAACGTGTTGATAGGGTCAGCGCGACTTGAAGTAGGCGACCTTTTCAAGGAAGTAGCGACCCAGTTCACCTTGATGTTGGTTCGCTTCGCTTTCTGCGCTGGCCAAGTGACCGTTGCGCTCCTTCCATACCGCGTATGCGGCGGCCTTCTCGACCTCGACCCGTTCTTGCTGCTCTTTCGGTAGGGCACACAGACTGTGACTCATACTGACCTCTTTGTTATTTGTTGACACCATGGTACGCCATCACTGTCATGTGGGGCTTGCGCTGGTTCAAAGGTGGTGCGCTATAATGACTGTATATAAATACAGGCGTTTTACCATGAAGCTGTTAACCCCAGACCTATCACCCGCCGAGGTGACCATCCCGCTGTTCTTGCACCGCGCCTCTTGCGGCTTTCCCAGCCCAGCCAGCGACTATCTGGAAGGGAAGTTGGACCTCAACACCCACTGCGTGGCCCACCCTGCAGCAACCTTCTATCTGCGTGCCGAGGGGGAGAGCATGACCGGGGTCGGCATCTTTCCCGGTGACTTGCTGGTGGTCGATAAGAGCCTCACCCCGCGCAATGGTGATGTGGTGATTGCACTACTCGATGGCGGCTTCACGGTAAAGACCTTGCAGCTCAAGCCGAGGTTGCGGCTGTTGCCAGCCAATCCGGCGTTCGCGCCTATCGACCCTTGTATGAGCCTCTCCCTGGAGTTGTTCGGAGTGGTCACCCATGTGATTGGCAATCTGAGGCAGCGTGATGGCTATAGCGCTCGTTGATGTAAACAACTTCTACGCCAGCTGTGAGCGGTTGTTTCGCCCTGAGCTGCGTGGCCGCCCGATCGTGGTGCTCTCCAACAACGATGGATGCGTGGTGTCGCGCAGCCCCGAAGCCAAGGCGATGGGTATCAAGATGGCCGGGCCCTACTTCAAAATCCGCGAGCAGTTCGAGGCGCATGGCGGTGTGGCATTCAGCTCCAACTACGCGCTCTATGGAGACATGTCTGGCAGGGTGATGAGCATGAGTGGGACGACGACGCGCCGGACTGTGGCGATGACCCCTTTGCCAATGACGAGGCTTTCGCACGTTGGCAGGATCATCATGACATGGCCGATCCGGATGAGGTTGCCAGGGTTGAGCAACTGCTCGATAACTCAAGCCTTAAGCAGCTCTATCGCAAGCTGGCTATGACGCTGCACCCGGATCGGGAGCAAGACCCGGTCAAGCGTGAAGAGAAGAGCCGCCTGATGGGCGAGCTCAGCCATGCGTGGGAAACGCGGGATATGTTTACTCTGTTGCACCTGGCTCACACCCATCTGCCCGAGGCAGACAAGCTGCTGAGTGAAGAGAATCTGGTGGCCATCAATCCGGCGCTCTGGCAGAAAAAACGTGAGCTCGAGATCTGCTTTTATAGTGGCCCGGAGGGAGTGCAAGGGGTTATCTTGCACAAGTTTAAACAGCGCTCGAAGAAGAAGACCGATCTCGCGTTCGAGGAGCATCAGCACTATCTACAGCGGGATATCAAGCAGTTGCATGGACAACTGGCGACCATCACCACCCTTGCAACCCTCAAACCCTATCTGGCCGAGCGCTGGGACGCACGTCAGCACGCCATCTGGGATGAAGAGCCGGACTTTGATGAGATCTTCTTTCGATAACACTTTTTCGAAAACACATTTTTTGAAAACACCTATTTCGAAAACAAGAGAGAGCCAATGGCTCTCTCTTGTTTTGGGTAGCTTGAAGGATGTCGTGGCAATGAGACATCCAGATGAGTGCTATCGAGGCGCTGGACAGCCAAGGGCGCATGGAACACCAGCACAAGCTGACTGACCGAGTGAAAGGTGTTAGCGCCTTATTTATTCTCGGCCTGATACTGCACACCGCTCGCCGACATGGTAATGGCCGGTAGCTTTTGACGAACCGCCTCCCAAAAGCTGCTCTTGCGTTTGTGCTGTTGATAAAGCTGATTCAGATACTCCTGTGGCGAACAGAGAGGTCTCTCTCCATCCTCTTGTTCTACCTTTAAGGCCGCCTGATAATCCAGGCTCTTTTTCAGATCCGAGGCTGCCCCCGTGTAGTAGGTGCTCTTGCCCTGATTAACGACATTGGCCACCAATTGACGACGTAGCCGCACTGCCACCACGATAAATCCCTGCTGATAGAGGCGGCTCGACCAGGTTCGTACGGTTGAACCAGCAAGGAGTGAGAGATCCTCCTGCAAGTCTGCATCTGTACATTGCTCAAGCCGTTGTGCCAGTTGTGGCCATGCATCAACCTCCTCCAACAGCAACAAGACCTCGCGTAGCCCCCATGATTCGGCAATGGCAACAAACTGGCCTAATGCTACTTCTCTAGGCTCATCTCCACTTTGGCAATAACTCGCAAAAAACGAGTTTGCCCGTGTGCTAGCAAACGCGCGTAATGCCTGAGCATGAGCGTCAGCTCGGCGTCCCTCTTCCAGATAGGCCCGGATCAACACTTGATGCCACAGGTTCAATTGGCGGTGGCGCTGCAACAGAGCCGAGTCCATTGCCTCTAATACCGCGATGGCTTGATCGGCGCGTAATTCGTCGGTCAGCAGTCTGGCATAGTCAATCTGCTGACGGGGGTGGCTAAAGAGACCAGCCTGTTGCACCGAGTCAAAGAATGCAATATCACGCAACTCAAAGCTCAACCCCAACGCCTCTGGCAATAGACCTGCCGCCGCATAGTTATCGCGCAAGGCTCGCATCACTGGGGAGCCGAGCACATCACGGTAATCAAACAGGCAAGTAATGCTGATCGATGGATCAATGTCTGACAATCCGTCACGCAATCGACGAGCCAGCACCTCTGGGGGGACAGACTCTCGTTGAGCAGCGATCGCCATCAACCACTGTTCGACCAGCGCAAGATGGTAGTCCTCCCAGCTGCCACTGGATGTATCCATCTTTTCATACAAGGCTCTGGCATTCGCCAGCAACTCGAGGGCGAAGAGTTCTCCCTCCCTTGGAGAGGCGACGATCCCCTTGGCCAGCAACGGAATAAACTGATTTTGCAAGGTATCGAAGAAGGCATCCACCTCCTTATAATCCCAGGAAGGGGGGCGACGAGTGAGCTTGCTATACTCTTTTTTTGCCAATGCCAATAAGGCATCCTCAGCAGTAAGGTACTGGTTAATCAGGTGCTTTTTTGCGAGGGGAAGATGCGTTGCCAGGTCAAGCACGATAGCCAACAGCTCGGCTTGGCTTTTGCTTTCCAGTTTACTCAATTGCGCTTTGGTTAATATTCGTGCCATCAGCTGAACTACCCATTATCAGGTCTATCTAATCGAACATTGTGCCTGAGACCGATATAGATGCCTATCCATTGGAGCGACATCCCCCGGATGACAGAGACCATAAAGAACACATGGTTAAGAAACCATGTCTACGTCGCTGGAGGCGCTCAGCAATGAACACCTGCAAGAGCAAGCCACCAAGGCCCGATTTGCTGCTCGTATCCTTCATGCCCACTTTCTGGCACAACGTAGCGAACACCAGTGGTGGTACCCATCAAGATTGGCCGCAACGAGCCGTGTCCCTTTGGCTGCGGCTAGAAGTACAAGCAGTGCTGTTTGCACTGACCAACAACATAGATAGCAAGAGAGGGCCATTGGCCCTCTCTTGCATTAGGCAACATGGGGAGGATAGGTACAGTTATGTGGTCAACGCTGTTCATCAGGCTAGTCCGAGTTGAGTCGTCGACAATGATAACTAGTCTTGTAGGTGTGGGTTCAAATGTGGGTTCAAAACGAAAAAGGCACTATCAATAAAATGATGGTGCCTTTATTTTCAATAGCTTAGCTGTTATGGCTTAGTTCATGCCGTAGCGCTTGAGTTTCTTGCGCAGAGTACCGCGGTTGATGCCCATCATCACGGCGGCGCGAGTCTGGTTACCACGGGTGTACTGCATGATCACGTCCAGCATGGGAGCTTCGACTTCGGAGAGAACCATATCGTACAGATCAATCACTTCCTGACCGTTCAACTGGGCCAGGTAGTTACGCAGGGCCTGTTGCACAGAGTCACGCAGGGGGCGCTGGGTCGGCTCGGCAGCGTGATTGTGAGTAGTTGTTACCAATGCATCAGAAGTCAGGGTTTGTTCGAACATATTCGGTCGGCTCTTTAGTTATGCGTTAACCTAATCCATCGAAATACGCTTCGAGTGCCTCGAGTTGTGCATCTGCACAATCCAGGGCATTGAAGTGCTTACGGAATTCTCGGCCCGTCTCTTCTTCATCCAGATACCAGCCCACGTGTTTACGGGCAATGCGCGCTCCCAGATATGCACCATAAAACTGGTGCAGGTTGGTTACATGCTCGTTCATCAGGGTGCGAACCTCTTCCCTTTCGGGAGGCGGCAGCTTGGTGCCCGTCTCAAGAAAATGACGGATTTCCCGGAAAATCCAGGGTCGTCCTTGCGCAGCACGGCCGATCATCACGGCATCAACGCCGGTATAGTCGAGGACATACCGGGCCTTCTCCGGGCTGTCTATGTCGCCATTGGCGACAACAGGAATCGATACGGCCTGCTTAATCGCCCTGATAGTGTCGTACTCCGCCTCGCCCCGATAGAGGTCGGTACGGGTACGACCATGCACGGCAAGGGCCGCGATACCGCAATCTTCGGCGATTCGGGCGATCTCCTCGCCATTGCGGTTATCCGGATCCCATCCTGTGCGGATCTTCAAGGTGACAGGTACCTCCACTGCGTCCACTACGGCCCGGCAGATGGTTCTGACCAGGTCGGGTTGGCGCAGCAGGGCGGAACCTGCCAGCTTCTTATTCACTTTTTTTGCCGGACATCCCATGTTGATGTCGACGATCTGAGCGCCCTGCTCCACGTTGTAGCGGGCAGCAAACGCCATCATCTCGGGGTCGGCTCCGGCAATCTGGACCGATCGCAAGCCACCTTCTGCAGAGTGATCCATTCTCATCCTGGTTTTCTGGGTATCCCAGACATCCGGGTTGGCCAGCAGCATCTCGGAAACGGCCATGCCGGCGCCCAATCGCAAACAAAGTTCACGAAATGGTCGGTCTGTTACACCGGCCATGGGAGCCACAATCAGGGGAGTTTCAAGCGTGTGGGGACCTATCTGCATTCCACGGTTACCATCGGCTTAGGGCGGCGTATATTACGCATTTTTTAGTCAGGAGAAAAGGTTAGTATTTGAGCGTCAGCCATTTTTTTCTGAAAAAAACGTCGCGCCAAGGCTTGCAAATTCAGGAGTGCTTGAAAATCAGACATATTGTCGAGCCAGACTGGCGGGGCCAAATGGGTGAGGGGAGAGGCGATTTGCCTGTCCCCATCCCGGACCGGTTTGCGTTATGATAGCGAGCTTGTATCGAGCAAAGGCTCCAAACAATTTCATTACAAACAGATTGGGGATGTATGACGGCAAGGTTCATCAAATCTCTCTACCCGTGTCTGCTTGGTGCCGTGCTGGGCTCGGCCCAGGCCCAGACGGTCAGTTTCAGCGAAGCCTGGAGTCGGGTCATCCGCCAGGATGACGGGCTGGCGGCCGAGCAGGCAGGGGTGGAGCGGGCGCAGCAACTGCGCGAGGCGGCCAAGGCCATGTATCTGCCCAAGGTGGACGTGGGGGCCAGCTATACCCACCTCGATCAGCCGATGGAACTGGACATGATGGATCTCAACCCCATCGCCAACCATCCGGAATTCGGCAAGGTACTGGCGCCCATCATGCAGGCGCTCAAGCTGACGCCCAACGACTTCGTCACCCCCCTCACCAAACAGAACGTAGTGACCAGCTCGGTCAAGATGCTGTGGCCGCTGTTTACCGGTGGCCGCATCGATGCGGCGCAGGATATTCGTCAGGCCCAGGTGAGCGAGGCGCAGCAGTTGCTGGTGCTCAAGCAGCAGTCCACCTTCGAGAGCCTCTCCCAGACCTACTTCGGGGTGGTGCTGGCGGCCCAGGTGGTGCAGACCAAGCAGGAGATCGAGCAGGGGCTGTCCCACCATCTGGAGCATGCCAAGAAGCTGGAGGCCCAGGGCCAGATTGCCCGGGTCGAACGTCTCTCCGCCCAGTCGGCCTATGACCGAGCACGCATCGATACCCAGAAGGCAAGGCGCAGCCTGGAGATCGCCCAGCTGGCCCTTGGCCACATGCTCAAGCTCAAGCAGGCCGAGCCCAACACCCAGCTCTTCATCAATCAGCAGATGCCCGAGCTCGACGCCCTGGTGCAGGAGACGCTGGCGGTACATCCCGGTCTCAAGCTGCTGACGGCCAAGAAGGAGCAGGCGCAGGGAATGATCAAGCTGGAGAAGGGCAAGTACGCCCCCGAGCTGTTCCTGTTCGGCAACTACAACCTCTATGAGGATGACTCGCTGGCCTCCAAGACCACGCCGGACTGGCTGGTCGGGGTGGGCGTCAGCATGCCGCTGGTGAGCCGTGACGGCCGCTCCGAGACGGTACAGGCGGCCAAGAGCGCCGAGCTGCAGGTCAATCTGCTGCAGGCCAAGACCCGCCAGGATCTGGAACTGCTGGTCGAGAAGACCTGGCGCGAGGCGGCGCAGGGGCTGGAAGAGTTCCAGTCGCTCTCTTCCACCCAGGCGCTGGCCGAGGAGAACGTACTGCTGCGGGACAAGGCGTTCGGACAGGGGCTCTCTACCTCCCTCGATGTGGTGGATGCCCGCAACCAGCTGGCCGGGGTCAAGACCCAGCGCGCCGCTGCCGCCTATCAATACGTGATCTCGCTGGCCCGCCTCTTGGCACTCTCCGGTCAGATGAACAGTTTCAATCAATATCAGCATGGGCAAGTGATCGAGGTGAATTCATGATCGCGCGCCACTCTGCTCCTTTTTTCATGTCTGTTTCGACCGCCAAGGGTCGCCCGTTTGCCGAGGTGAATGCATGAGTCATCCCCCCATCAAGAAGAAGATGAGCCAGGCCAAGCCGCTGTTGCTGCCACTGGCGCTGGTGCTGCTGGTCATCTGGCTGGGCTGGCGTTTCTGGCTGGCCTATCAGCCGGAGCCGGTGCGCCTGCAGGGGCAGATCGAGGCGCAGCAGTACTCCGTCTCCTCCAAGGTGGCGGGCCGCATCGACGAGGTGCTGGTCAAGAAGGGTGATCAGCTGGCCAAAGATCAGCTGGTGTTTACCCTGGCCAGCCCGGAAATCGAAGCCAAGCTGAGTCAGGCCAAGGCGGGTCAGGCGGCAGCTGGCGCCATGGCCGAAGAGGCCGAGAAAGGGGCGCGCGCGCAGCAGATTGCCGCCGCCAAGGATCAGTGGCAAAAGGCCAAGGCGGCCGCATTGCTGCGCGGCAAGACCTACGAGCGCATCGCCAGCCTGCATCGGGATGGCGTGATGCCGCTGCAAAAACGCGATGAGGCCTGGACTGCCTGGCAGGCGGCCAAATACAGCGAAGGCATGGCCTGGCAGCAATACCAGATGACCCTGGAAGGGGCGCGAGAAGAGACCAAGATTGCGGCGCGCGAGCAGGCCAAGATGGCGGCCGGCGGCGTGGCCGAAGTGGAGGCCTACCTGGCCGATACCCGCATCGCCAGCCCGCACACCGGGGAAGTCTCCCAGGTGCTGCTGCGCAGCGGCGAGCTGGCTCCGCAGGGCTTCCCGGTGGTGACCCTGCTCGACATGAGCGATGCCTGGGCCCAGTTCCACGTGCGCGAAGATCTGTTGCCCCGCTTTGCGCTGGGGACCGAGTTCGATGCCCGTATTCCCGGCCTTGGCGAGCAGACGGTGCGCTTCAAGGTGACCCATGTGGCCGTGATGGGGGATTTCGCCACCTGGCGTGCCACCGATACCCGTCAGGGCTTTGACATGAAGAGCTTCCAGGTAGAGGCGCGCCCGCTGCAACCGGTTGAGGGGCTGCGGGTCGGCATGAGCGTGCTGGTCGAACTCTGATGGGACGTGAATGGCGGTTGCTGTGGCAGGATCCGTTCGGCTGGGCACTGGCAAGCTGGCTCCCCCTGTTGCTGATGGGGATCCTCTGCTGGGTCTTCTCGGCCGGGCTGGCACGGGATCTCAAGATAGGTCTGGTGGATCTGGATCAGAGCCTGCTGTCACGTGAGCTGGCCTTCTCGCTGGATGCCTCCGCCGGACTCAAGGTCGCCCAGCAGTTTGATTCCATCGAGGCAGGGGCCAGCGCGCTGCGAGGGGGCGATATCTACGCCCTGGTCGTGTTGCCGAACCACCTGGAGCGGGATGCCCGGCAAGGCACCCAGCCGCAGGTCACCGTGTTCAACAACGGCCAGTTCATCCTGATCGCCAAGCTGATCAACTCGGCGTTGGCCCAGGTGGTCGGGACGCTCAACGGTCAGGTGGGCGTGCTCTCGGCCATGGCGGGCGGCAAGGCGCTGCCCGGTGCACTGGGGCAGGCGGTGCCCATCGCCAGCCAGGTGACGGCGCTCTACAACATCAACTCCAGCTATGCCCAGTTTTTGCTGAGTGCCCTGTTACCGGCGGTGTGGCAGATCCTGGTGGTACTCTACGGCATCAATGCGCTGGCCCGCACCGATAGGCTGGGGCTGGACTGGACCACCAAAGGGGTCTGGTTCGGTCTCTGGCGCACCCTGCTGCCCCACGTGTTGATTGGCTGGGGCTGGGGGCTGGGCTGGAGCCTGCTGCTGTTCAAGGGGTTTGGTTACCCGATGCAGGGCAGTTGGCTGGTGCTGGCTACGGGGTTGGGGCTGGCGTCGGCCGCCTGCGTCAGCATGGGGGCCTTCTTCTACGGCATCATCCGGGATCCGGCTCGCGCCCTGTCGCTGGCCGGTGCTTACACGGCGCCGGGCTTTGCCTTCATGGGGGTCACCTTTCCGGTCAGCGCCATGGGGGATTTCGCCCAGTTCTGGCGCAGCCTGCTGCCCATCTCCCACTATGTCGAGCTGCAGATAGGCCAGACCAACTACGGCCAACCGCTGGCGGCGGCGCTGCCCCAGTTTGGCGCCCTGTTACTGTTTCTGCTGCCCCTGCTGTTGGTGGTACGCCGCTATCAGGCCCAGGCGAGCGCGGCCCCTGTTAATGAGGAGCCCAGGTCATGATGGGATGTTGGGATTTGCCACGCCTCGAGTGGCGGCCGATTGATTGGTGCCTCTCGCTGGCGCTACCAATCGCTGCCTCCTGGCGGTGGAAGGAGCCAATGACATGCTAGGTTTCTGGGATCTGCTGCGCCTCGAGTTGCGCACCCTGCTGGCGGACAGGGCCATCATGCTTACCCTGTTTGGCGGCGTCTTCTTCTACTCCTTCCTCTACCCGCAACCCTATCTGCACCAGCTGCCGCGGGAAGAGGCGGTGGTGGCGGTCAACGAGGATGGCAGTCAGCTGTCGCGTCAGCTGGAGTTCATGGCCGATGCCACGCCGCAGGTAAAACTGGTGGCGCGGGCGGGCAGTCTGGATGAGGCTCGTGCGTTGCTGCTGGCGGGGCAGGGCAGCGGCATTTTGCACATCCCCCGCCACTTCTATCGGGATCTGATGCAGGGCAAGAGCGTCACCTTGGGCTATGCCGGCGATGCCTCCTACTTCCTGGTTTACGGCACCATTGCCGAGGGGCTGGCCCAGGCGGGCGGTACTCTGGCCGCCCAAGTGAAGGTCGCCAGATTGCTGAGCCACGGTGAGGCCCTGCCGCAGGCTGCCATGGGCTGGAATGCGGTGGCGCTCAACGTGCTGCCGGTGTTCAACCCCACCATGGGCTATGTGAACTACGTGGTGCCGGCGGTATTCGTGCTGATCCTGCACCAGGTGCTGCTGATGGGCACCGGCATCCTGGGGGCGACCCAGAACCAGCGTAGCCAGCGCGGCGAGGCGGGCTACTGGCAGCATGCCCCCATCCTGCCACTGCTGCTGGCCCGCACCCTGGTGGTGGGGGGGCTGTTCGTGTTGCCGGTGAGCTACTTCTTCGGCTTCTGCTTCGATCACTACAACATAGTGCGCACCGCCGAGCCGGCCGCACTCTGGTTGTTCACCCTGCCGTTCCTGCTGGCCACCACCTGGCTGGGAGTGGTGCTGGGGGCACTGTTTACCCGCCGGGATCTGCCAACCCAGGTGGTGCTTGTCTCCTCGCTGCCGCTGGTTTTTCTGGCCGGTTTCATCTGGCCGCTGGAGCTGATCCCGACCCCGCTCAACTGGCTGGCCCAGTGGGTGCCGAGCACCCCGGCCATCGAAGGTTTTCTGCGGCTCAACCAGATGGGGGCCGAGTTTGCTCAGGTCTCCCACTACTGGTGGCAGCTGTGGGGGCTGGCGCTGCTCTACGGTACGCTGGCCTGCCTGCTGCTGCGTTGGCGGCAGCAGTCGTTGCCGGTTGCCAACCAGCCAGTGGTTCCGCGTGAAACGACCGCCGGTTGAGCGGGATGGTACCAGCGCGCGTGATACGGCGTGCGCGGTAAAGCGAAAAACGGTCAGCCCTTGGGCTGACCGTTTTTGTATGCGCTGGATTCAGTGACGCAGGCGCTGGTTTAGCCGCGCTGGAGCTCGGGATCGCCGATGGCGTAGATCTGGCTGTGTGCCGTCTTGTCACTCAGCAGACGCAGCCCACAGGTGGCGACGTCGGCACGACGCACCAGACCGTGCACCTCCTCGCCCTGGCTCAGCACGGCCTGACCGGTGGCCTCGCCATCCTGCAAACCTGCCGGACGCAGTATGGTCCACTCGAGCGCACTGGTCTGCAGCCAGCTCTCCGCCAGACTCTTCAATCTGACCTCGTGACCGAAGGCTGCCCGGGCCCGCTGCGGCAGATATTGCCAGCTGTCGCCGCAACCGAGTGAGGTTACCAGCAGCAGGCGCTTGAGCCCGACCAGCTCCATCTGATCGATCACCTGACGATTGCCCAGATAGTCGACAGGCTCTGTCTGGCGAAAACTGCCGAGGGTGGAGATGGCCTGCGCTCCGTCACCGGCCAGCTGGCAGGTCGCCGCGACCGCCTGCGGGTCGAGGGCATCACCGTTGACGACCTCGACTCCCAGCGCGCGCAGCTCGGTGGCCACCTCGAGACTGCGGATCAGGGCGATGACCCGGTGGCCCTGCTGCAGGGCTTGTTCGGTGAAGGCGCGGCCCAGCCCGCGGCTGGCTCCGAAGATGAGTGTGGTTGGCATGCTGCTGCTCCCTTTGACGAAAGGGCTAGCCTAGAGGGTTGTGGGGAGGCTGTAAATGAGAGTTGTTTTTATTTGTCTGGAAAAGAGGGAAGCGGCGAGCCAGGGGTGGGGCCTGGCTCGCACGGGGATCAGCCGTTGTAGTGGCCGATATGGGGGCGACGGCTGGGGCCGCTCAGGTGAATATCCACCGGATTGAACGCCTTGATCGCTTCGAACGCGAAATCACCTATCGCCTGGTGCAGGCTCTGGGGATTGTGGTTGGTGATGAGGATGACGCTTTTCGACAGGTTGCGACGGCGGCGCAGCAGGTGGCCGAGGAAGCTGGACTGGCTCTCCGCCATCTTGGCGCGGTTGGCCGAGACCTCGTCGATGATCAGCAGATCCACCTCTTCCAGGGCGCGCCGGTACTGGTTGCGCTCTTCCTGATCCTGGATCACGTTGAAGAACAACCTGTCCACGATGGAGGCCCACTGCTGGAAGATCACCGACTTCTGGTGGCGTGCGATCAACTCGTGCGCCACGGCGCCCGCCAGGGTCGACTTGCCGGTGCCGTAGTCACCGTAGATCAGCATGCAGCCACCACCGCTTTTCTCCCAGTGCTCGAAACCGCTGATGAAGTAGCGGGCGGTCTCGATGGGATATTGCAGCGCCGGATCGCCGGCATCCATCCGTTCAAACACCCAGTCGGGGTTGAGGTCGGCCTGGGCGATCAGCTTCTGGATCCGCTCCTGGCGTGCCGCCTTCTGCAACTCGCGTACCTCGGCATTGGCCTTGGCATCGTACTCCTTGCGCAGGGTCTCGTAGTCGTACTGGCTGCCGCCGGTCTCTTGCTGAAGGCGACGAATGCGCTCCAGCAGGCCTCCTACGTGGCGGCTCAATTCCGGGTCGTGAATGCGATGATCCTGCTTGGCCTTGGCGATCTTCTGGCGCTTGGCTTCGATCTCTTCCAGCTCCTGGCGCAGGGGATCGTGCGGGTCAGTCATGGAATGCTCCTTCTGCTCGGTCTGGGGTGGGGACAGGTCTCTGATTTTGCCTGCTGGCAGTGTCTGCTATCAATCATTATCCGGCTCCTGCGATTGGCCGGCCAACCGCTTGGCCTCTTCGATCATCTCCTGCGCCCGCTTGCTTGGGCCAGCCTCGACCGGTGCCTGGGTCACCTGCTGGTAGCCCTGCACCTCCATCGGCTTGCGGCGGGTATAGCGGCGGGTCTTGAGGGCGCGAATGAACTTGAGCATCCACTGGTGCTGGGAGTCGAACACTTCGGGCCGCCCCAGCCAGTAGGCGATGAACTCGCCGAGATCCTCTTCGCTGTAGCTGGCATCGATCACCCCGCACAGGCGGGCGAGGGCCGGCAGCTCTGTATCCGGGCGCCATTGCAGGTGCATCTGGAACGGGCGCTCCGGCAGCGGGCTGCGCACCCGCTGGGTCAGCAGTGGCAGCTGGAACGGGCACTGATGGTAGTGCTCACTGTCGTTTTGCGCCTCGACTTGCAGCAAACCCGCCTCCATCAGCTCATCGAACAGCTCGGTCAGCTGGCGGGCATTGACCTGAAAGGAAAAGCCGCTGGGATCGCCCGGGTCGACCACCGCCAGCGCCCGGCCGAGTTCGGGGTAGTTGAGCCTGGCCAGCTGATTTTCCAGCACCAGTCGGCGCAGCTGCAGGGTATAGAGGCTGCGGGCCGGGTGGGACAATCTGGGATGGGCGAGGGCGCTGTATTCGGCAGGGGTCATGGCATGCTTCATTGACGGACGTGGCGGTATTATCCCCCATGGCGCAGCCTCATACAATTGATGGCATGCCCGGCACCGCCGGCGGGTGGTTGGCTCGCCCGCAATCGGGGTTGATTGTTTTCGTATGACGCTGTTTTTGGTCAGCCAAGCTGCAAAGAGGAGAAAAAGCTGAGTTTCGATGAGCATCATTAGCTGCTTTATTTCAAGCAGTTGGCCGCCAGAATAGCTAGCGGGCATGGATTTTTCGGCGATTATTCAATCATCTGATTGGTCAATGCAGTCGGTTATGGTCTAGGCTTGAGGCTAAATAACCTGAGATCGGTTTAAGCCAGCATTATCACGGCTTGCTCTTCGGATGTAAGATTCAAGGCTGGCTTGTTGTCTTTGTGGCAGTACGCGATCAGCCCTCCAAGCAGATTCAACATAAATCCATGCATACTCCTGTGCCGTGAATGCTCTATCTGCGAGATGTTTTTCAGCTGGTCATTGATTGTTTCAATGATGAACCTTTTGGATAGCATTGCCCTGTCAAAAAGCGAATGGACCTTTGGTTTCATATTCTTACGGTGCCCCGTTATCAATGTCACTCCCTTGGCTGCCAGCTCATCTGATAACGCTTGACTGATATATCCTTTATCGCCGTATAACCGGTCCGGTAAACAGGCTGCTAATTCCCTGACCGGTGCCCGGTCATCGACATTTGCTGGTGTCAGCTTGGCGGCAACCAGTCCGCCCATGTGATTCACAATGAGGTGTAATTTGAATCCATAAAACCAGCCCATTGTTCCCTTGCCTCGCTTTGCGACACCATCGAATACCTTGTGCCGGGGAATCCGCAGGTTATGACAGACCTTGATGCTGGTCGAATCAACAAATTCTATCCCGGTTGGGGTTGCCTTCAGCTGGGTGAAATAGGCACAGAGCGGGACCAATACGGATGGCATCATCTCGAGGAACCGGGTGTAACTGAGCAATTGAGGAAAATCCTGCATGTGATAGCGCCGGAGCAAACCGTTGTAGAAGTTTTTGAAATCCCGGTGGTGTGACATGTGGAAAGCAATGATGATGCACATTATCTCACTCGCGCTCATGCGCCCGGTACGCTGGCGTTGACGCTGACCGCTAACCAACAATTGCTGGTGCCATTGAGGCATAAATACGGCACAAAAATCATCAACATCACAGAAGAGTTCCAATAACTTGTCCATGCCCGTTCCTTTGTGGTCAGTGTCTTTGTCACTGCAGGATCAGATCTTGGAACGGGCATTGAGTTCATTTTTTACGCCGTTTTTTATCCCGAGTTCAGGTTAAATAACTGGTTGACTAATAAGAGCTTTATCAAGATGTCAAAAGCCGGACTACGGATCCTGGTGGTGGAGGACGAAGCGGTTTTTCGCCACTCGCTGGTCAATTATCTCGCTCACGATGGTGCCTGCGTATTCCAGGCCGAAGACGGTATTGAAGGCCTCTCTGCCGCCGCTCTCTATCACCCCGATGTGGTGTTATGTGATTTGAACATGCCCAACATGGATGGGCATGAGGTGATCGCCTGCCTCACGGCCCGCTACCCTCATATTCCTGTCATCGTCATCTCGGCCCAGAGCAAGATGGAGGCGGTCGAGCGAGCGCTGCGCGCCGGTGCCCGCGATTTCCTGCTCAAGCCCATCTCTGACTTCGGTCAGGTGCGTCGCAGCATAGAGCAGTGCCTGAGCGCCAATCACGGTTATGGACAACAGCTGGAGTTGATGGAGCACATCGACTTCTTTCGCGAACACGACCTGGCGGCGACCCGGCTGCTGGCCTGGTTGAAGCCGCCGGGCCTGCAGGAGTGGGGGCCCTGGCAGGTCACCTTTGAAGGGATGGGCAATCTGTTCATTCCCGATACCTTCAAGGTGGATGACAAGCTGCTGGTGCTGGTGATGGAGCTGCCGATCCTCGGGGTGGATGCCGCCTTCTGCGGCGCTCTGGTGCGCTCTCTGATGAACGCCCCGTATCGCCAGTTTCAGCGTGGCGAGAGTCTACTGCTGACCCAGCCCCACCGGTTGCTCGATTACCTCAATCTGCAGCTGGTCGAATCCGGCCTGCGCCACTCCTTCGCCATGGCCGCTCTGTTGTTTGATCAGGAGGACGGGCTGGTCTTTGCCAATGCCGGGCTGACTTCGCCCCACTGGCTGGTGCGCTCCGGCGGCCTGCCGCTCGGTCTGCTGCGTACCAGCCACTACGCCTTGCACAGGCGCAGCTGGCATGAACCCTTTGATCTGCAGTTTCGCAGTGACAGCGGCAGTGCCCTGCATGTGCAGGTTCGACATCATTGAGGCCGTGTCAGACGGCCACATACAAAGAGGGCGCCCAATGGGCGCCCTCTTTGTTGCTAGACAATCCGGACCGCTTAGACGGCGGCAGATTGCAGCTTCTTGTCGTGTTCCTGCGGCTCTTTGGCCGGACCTTCAGCACCGTGCATCCAGTAGACCAGGCGATTGGCCATGGTCAGCAGGATCAGCGCGCTGATCACGGCGGCCAGTGCGATGCCACCGAAGATGGCCATGGCACCGGATTCGCCGACGAAGGAGCCGATGAAACCGGCGGCATAGTTGGCCAGGGCCACGAAGCCGAACCAGGCACCCATCATCAGGGAGGCCAGGCGCAGCGGAGCCAGCTTGGTCACCATGGAGAGGCCGATCGGGGAGAGGCAGAGCTCGCCCAGGGTGTGGAACAGGTAGGCACCGACCAGCCAGAACATGGAGGTCTTGACGGCCTGATCACCACCTTGCTCCAGCACGGCACCGATCATGAACAGGAAGCCCACGGCCAGGAACAGCAGACCCATGGCGAACTTCACCGGGGAGTTCGGCTCTTTCTTGCCGAGCTTGATCCAGATGGCGGCCACGATGGGGGCCAGCGTGATGATGAAGAAGGGGTTCAGGGATTGGAACCAGGCGGTCGGCACTTCGAAGCTGCCGATCATGCGGTCGGTATACTCCTGTGCGTACAGGTTCATCAGACCACCGGCCTGTTCGAAGCCGGCCCAGAAGATGATGGTGAACAGACCCAGCACCAGGATGACCTTGATACGATCCACTTCCTGCTTGGTCAGCGGAGCCTTCTGCTCCTTGGAGCGCTGCTCGGCGGCGCGCTGGGCGGCCGGCACGCGGCCGATGTCACCCAGGAAACGCTGAGCCATGGTGGCCTGTACCACCAGGGAGAGCAGCATGCCGATACCGGCGCTGACGAAGGCGGCTTGCCAGCCATAGGCGGTTGCGGCAGCACCACAGATCACGCCGGCCAGCAGGGAGCCCAGGTTGATACCCATGTAGAAGATGGTGAAGGCACCGTCACGACGGTGGTCACCTTCCTGATAAAGGTCACCCACCATGGTGGAGATGTTCGGTTTGAACAGACCGTTACCCACGATCAGCAAGCCGAGACCCGAATAGAAGACGGTGTTGACCATGTCCGGGAACATGGCGTGCGGCAGCGCCAGGGTAAATTGGCCGGCGGCCATCAGCACGGCACCAAACAGAATGGCGCGGCGTTGACCGAGGAAGGTATCTGCCAGCCAGCCGCCGATGATCGGGGTGATGTAGACCAGACCGGTATAGATGCCGTACAGCTTGAGGGCATCGGCCTGAGTCCAGCCCATCCCGCCGTTGGCAGTCATGTCAGTCAGATAGAGCACGAGCACGGCACGCATGCCGTAATAGGAGAATCTCTCCCACAGTTCGGTACTAAAGAGCAAAAAAAGCCCTTTAGGGTGACCTAAAAAGGTCCCTTTGGACGGATTATTCATTGGAACTTCCACCTGTGTCTTATATTTTTTTAGAAATTTTATGCAAGGGCTAGGAACAAGCCATAATCCTTATAGAACAAGCGTGATTAAATTACAATATTATGATTTAGCGATATTTTATCTATCAATGGTTGAATATATGTTTATAAAATGAAAAAGGGCATCGAATGATGCCCAGTGTTTTATTCCATTAATAGGTTAAATATTCAGCTATTACAGCTGCTTGGCAAACTGTTTCAACCAAGTGATAAATTCGCCGTTCAGTTCCGGATGGCGCACTGCATATTCCACGTTGGCTTTCATGTAACCGAACTTGCTGCCGCAGTCGTGGCTGCGCCCTTTCATGAAGTAGGCATTCACCTGCTCCTGCTCCATCAGCATGGCGATGGCATCGGTCAGCTGGATCTCGTCACCGGCACCGGCGGGGGTCTTCTCCAGCAACGGCCAGATGTTGGAAGAGAGCACGTAACGGCCGACCACGGCCAGATTGGAGGGGGCCTCGTCACGGGGGGGTTTCTCGACGATGGCCTGCATCGGCAGAGACATGCCCTCGCTCAGCGCTTCTCCCTTGATGTCGGCGATGCCGTATTTGTCCACTTCGCTCTCGGGGACGGCTTCCACCATGATCTGGCTGATGTGATCCTGTTCGAACATGTGCACCATCTCGGCCAGGTTGTCCTGCTTGAGGTCGCTGGAGACCTCATCGATCAGCACGTCCGGCAGCAGCACCGCAAACGGGTTGTCGCCGATCAGCGGACGGGCGCAGAGCACTGCGTGTCCCAGACCTTTGGCTTCCCCCTGGCGGACGTGCATGATGGTGACGTCTTTCGGGCAGATGTGTTGCACCTCTTCCAGCAGTTGCCGCTTGACCCGCTTCTCGAGGGTCGCCTCCAGCTCGAAGCTCTTGTCGAAGTGGTTTTCGATGGAGTTCTTGCTCGAGTGGGTGACCAGAATGATCTCCTTGATGCCGGCGGCGATGGCTTCGCGCACTACATACTGGATCAGCGGTTTGTCGACGACGGGCAGCATCTCCTTGGGGATGGCCTTGGTGGCTGGCAGCATACGGGTGCCCAGACCGGCGACGGGAAGAACGGCTTTGCGTACAACGAGCGGTGTCTTTTTCATGGAGAGAGTCCAGAGATACAAAGTGGGCCCATGATACCCGAAGAAAAATAGGGCAGCCACAGGCTGCCCTTATGATGAAAGGGGTATGGATCGGTTACTTGACGATAATCATGTCCCGATTTGCTTCCAGCGTGGCTGGCCCGATGCCGCTCACATCGGCCAGCTGATCCACGGTAGTGAACTTGCCCTGCTTCTCGCGGTAATCGACGATGGCCTGGGCCTTCTTCTCGCCAATGCCCTTGAGCGCAGTCAACTCATTGATATTGGCGGTGTTGAGGTTCACCTTGCCGCTCTCCTTGGCGGCGGTGACCGTGGTTGCCGGCTTGGCAGCAGGCTTGTCGGCGGCCAGCAGAGGCTGGCTGAGCAGGGGCAGGCAGCTCAGCAGCAGGGTGGCGGTCAGGGTCTTGTAGTTCATGGCGTCACGTCCTTGTGTGGTTTGGTATGCCTATTGAGAATTAGCCGAGTCGCGCCACTTTTTGTCTGTCAGAAGTAACAGGGTTATAACTCAGCTGAATCGGCTATAACCCACGCCATTCCAAAATAGGTACACTGTGCTAACCATTTGACCAGGATGTCTTTTCTTATGTTTTTTCCCGCGATTTCCGAGCTGGAGCCCATCGTCCGTGCCGCCGGTGACGCCATCATGGCCATCTACAGTCAGCCCTTTGCGGTGGAGTACAAGCAGGACGAAAGCCCCTTGACCGCCGCCGACAAGGGGGCGCACGAGGTGATCGTGCAGGCGCTGGCCCGATTGACGCCCGAGATCCCCGTGCTGTCGGAGGAGTCCGATCCTGAGCTGATGAGCGCACGACTTGGCTGGTCCCGCTACTGGCTGGTGGACCCGCTGGACGGCACCAAGGAGTTTGTCTCCCGCAACGGCGAGTTCACCGTCAATATCGCCCTGATTGAAGAGGGAGCACCGCGCTGGGGACTGGTCTATGCCCCGGTATTGGACCAGCTCTGGTATGGCGGCAAGGGGCTGGGGGCCTGGCGGGTGGCTGATGGCAAGCGTGAGGCTATCCAGAGCCGACCTCATCAGGAAGGCACGCCCTGGCGGGTGGTGGGCAGCCGCAATCACCTCTCCCAGGCCACCCTGGATTACCTGGCGGGTTTTGGTGACATGGCGCGGGGCGAGATTGAACTGGTCTCCATGGGCAGTTCGCTCAAGTTTTGCATTATCGCCGAGGGGGGCGCCGAGCTTTACCCGCGCCTCGCCCCCACTTGCGAGTGGGATACCGGTGCGGCGCAGGCGGTGCTGGAGGGGGCGGGCGGCAGCGTCACCCAGCTCGATGGCTCGCCGCTGTGCTACAACAAGCAGGACATCCTCAACCCCTGGTTCGTGGCCAAGGCATAAAACGGGATATCGGGATACAAAAAGGCCGGAGTGGCGTGAACTGCCAGTCCGGCCTTTTTTATTTCGCTATTCGCGTTGGGTCAGAAGACCTTCTTGAACGGCTTGATGGTCACCTTGGCATAGACACCGGCCGCCACATAGGGATCGGCATCGGCCCAGGCCTTGGCATCCGCCTGTGAGGCGAACTCGGCGATGACGGTGCTGCCGGTAAAGCCGGCATCGGCCGGATCCTCGGCATCGATGGCCGGGTTAGGGCCGGCGGTGAGGAGCCGCCCTTCATCCTGCAGCGCCTGTAGCCTGGCCAGATGGGCCGGGCGCGCCTGCTTGCGCAGCGGCAGGCTGCCCTGGACATCTTCGGAATAGATGAGATACCACATGAGAGGATCCTTTTCTTGATGGCAGTTATTTTTTCATTTCATTTTTCTGCTCGGCGGGCAGGTGGCGATAGAGATAGACACCGCTTAGCAGAGTGAATACCAGGGTCATGCCAAGCAGACCGAATACCTTGAAGTTGACCCACATCTCCTGCGGCAAGTTGAAGGCCACATAGAGGTTGAGCAGGCCGCAGACGGTAAAGAAGCCGACCCAGCCGAGATTGACGCGATCCCAGACGGGATCCGGTGCCTGCAGCTCCTTGCCCAGCATCTGTTTGATCAGGTTCTTGCCAAAGCCGTAGCGGCTGATGAGCAGGCCCAGCGCAAACAGTACGTTGATGACGGTGACTTTCCACTTGATGAAGGTGTCGTCGTGGAAGAAGACGGTGAGGCCGCCGAAGAAGCCGACCAGCAGGAAGGTGAACAGCTGCATTTTCTCGACCTTGCGATAGCGGATCCAGCTGTAGGCGAGCTGCAGACCGGTCACCACCACCAGGGCGCCGGTCGCCATGTAGATGTCGTAGAACTTGTAGACTGCAAAGAAAACGATAAGAGGAATAAATTCAATAAATTGCTTCATGTCTGGCTCGTCGCCCTCAAAAGTGGACCGCAAAATTTCATTCAGTGTACCTGCCCGATGGGCAACGGCAAATGAATAAGACCGCGCATTTGCCGCCCGGTTCCTCAGCCAAATAGCTGCCTTGCGATCTCGGCGCCCAGCCGCTGCTGATCCGCCAGCAGATCGCGGATATGTCGCTCTTCGATGAGCGGATTGAGCAGCACGGCCCGCAGCAGGGTGAGCGGCTGGGTGCCGTAGCGACCCACGGCGCGCTGGGTGCGGGAGACAAAACTGTGCCCCTCGGCGCGCTGAGCCTTCTGCAGGGTGACGTTGAAGGTATTGACCTGTTCGTTGGCGGCCTCGTCCAGCACCTTGCCCTGCAGATGAGGGGGGATGCAGCGATAGGAGAGCAGGTTCATTACCGGAGCCGACATCAGCTCGAAGGCGGGAGCCTGGTCGATAAGGCCGGCCATCAGGCGGGCCCGGTCGTAGTTGGCCTCGATGAGGTCGGCATAACCCTGCTGGCCGAACAGCTGGAAGGCGGCATCCAGATAGAGCGCATTGGCCGGGCGGGTGCCCTCCAGGGTGAAGCGCCCCTGATCAAAGGAGCTGGCGCGGATGGCGTAGGGGGCCTCCCGCTTGACCGCCATCATCAGGTCCGGCTGGCGACAGAGCAGCATGCCGGTACCGAGCGGCACCAGCAGTTGCTTGTGGCCATCCAGGGTGACGGTATCGGCTCGCTCGATCCCCGCCAACAGCGCCTGATAGCGGGGCGAGAACAGGGTCGGGCCGCCCCAGGCGGCATCCACATGGAAGTGGATCTGCTCGCGCTCGGCGATGTCCGCCAGTTCAGGCAGCGGGTCGATGGAGCCGAAATCGGTGCTGCCTGCCACGCCGACCAGTGCCAGCACCTTGAGCTTCTGCTCCTTGCACTGGGCAAGGGCCTGCTCCAGCGCGGCCATGTCGAGCCGGTTCTGGTCGTCGGTCGGGAGGCGCCAGACGCTGCGCGCCCCCAGCCCCAGCAGATCCATCCCCTTGTCGAAGGAGTAGTGCATCAGCCGCGAGCCCAGGATGACGGCGCCGCGATAGCCCTGCTCATAGAGGGCGAACAGGTTGTCGCCGCAGGCGCGGTTGCGGGCCAGCCAGAGGGCGGTGACGTTGGCGATGGTGCCGCCGCTGGTCATGACGCCGAGCGCGGCATCCTTGGCATGCATCTGGGCGTCATAGAAGAGATCGTCGGCGCGATAGATGAGGCGGTGCAGCTTGGCCAGCACCTCCCGCTCCAGAAAGCTGAGCAGACGGGAGGACTCCATCTTCATCGGGTTCTGGTTGAGCATCACCACCAGGCGGGACAGCTCGGCGGTGAAGGCCGGTAACGGGGCCGTCATGTGGCCCATGTAGCGTGGCGAGGTGAGGTGGGATGCGCCAGGCACCAGGGTGGCCAGGCGTGCTAGGTACTCATCCATGGCGATGCCGGTGGCCGGCATGCGGGATTGATCGAGCTGGTGGGTGAACTGGTCGCGCTGGTAGGGAGCCTGACTGTCATCCGAGTGGTGGAAGGTCTCCAGCAGATCCGTCATGGCCTGGCCGAAAGCCGGATCCGGTAGTGCAAACAGTTCAGTCAACTTCATCAGGTTCTCCAGACCGGGTTGCCAGGGAGTCACTGGGTGGTGAGCAAGCGCGGTGGCAACAGCTACGTGGGCATCGGCCGCAGAGCATACACCAAAGGCCAGCGGGTGACAGCCATGCGCATCTCCTCAACACACGGCAAATGGCATGAAAATCACTTTAAGCTAACACTTGTACTCTGAAATGGCGGCAGCTAGAGTGAGCGCAGTTTGGGCAGGAGTATGCAATGAGCAGTGTGACGGATTATTCGCCCCGCGAGGAGCTGGCCAACCGCCTCAGCCACGGCCTGGGGCTGGTGCTGGGGAGCCTGGGGTTGGTGTTGTTGTTGAACAAGGGCTGGGCGCAGGGCCCTCAGGCGCTGGTCAGTTACAGCCTCTATGGCGGCAGCCTGGTGCTGCTCTATCTGGCCTCGACTCTCTACCACAGCATGGCGGAAGGGCCGGCCAGACGCTGGTGCAAGGTATTCGACCACTGTGCCATCTATCTGCTGATCGCCGGTACCTATACCCCCTTCCTGCTGGTGGCGCTCGACACGCCGCTGGCACAGGGGTTGATGGTGGTGATCTGGGGGCTGGCGCTGGCGGGGGTGGTGTTCAAGCTGCTCTTCATCAACCGCTTCAAGAAGCTGTCGCTGTTTACCTACCTGATGCTGGGCTGGCTGTCGTTGCTGGTGGTCTATCAGCTTTATATCCATCTGGAGGGGGAAGGCTTGCTGCTGCTCGGGCTGGGTGGTCTCATCTACAGCCTGGGGGTGATCTTCTATGTGGCCAAACGTATCCCCTACAACCATGCCATCTGGCATCTATTCGTGCTGGGGGGCAGCGTTTGTCACTTTATGGCCATTTATGGCTACGTCGCCTAACTAGCCCTTAATTGGTATTTTTTGCTGCTCAAATGGATAAATTCGTGCGGTATCACACAGTTGGCCGCGGCGTTTGCTGACAAGCTAGGGACAGTTCAATTCGCAAAGGATGCACGAAATGAGTGATATCGCGCTTTCCATCAGCATGTTGTCGCTGGTGGCAGTGCTGGGGCTCTGGCTGGGGAACTGGCGGGTCTATGGCGTCGGTCTCGGGATCGGAGGGGTGCTGTTCGGCGGCATCATAGTGGGCCACTTCGCCGGCCTCTCTGGGCTGGCGCTGGATGAGCAGACCCTGCACTTCATTCAGGAGTTTGGCCTGATCCTGTTTGTCTACACCATCGGCATTCAGGTCGGTCCCGGCTTCTTCTCTTCCCTGCGCAGCTCCGGTCTCAAGCTCAACGGCTTCGCCGCCCTGCTGGTACTGCTTGGCTGCGCCGTGGCGGCAGCCCTGCACCAGCTGTTCGACGTGCCGCTGCCGGTGATCCTGGGGGTCTTCTCCGGCGCCGTGACCAATACCCCTTCACTCGGTGCCGGCCAGCAGATCCTGGCGGAACTGGGCGCTGCGCCCGGCTCCACCGGCCTGATGGGGATGGGCTATGCGGTCGCCTATCCGTTCGGCATCTGTGGCATTTTGTTGACCATGTGGCTGATCCGTATGTTCTTTCGGATCAAGATCGACGAAGAAGCAGCCCAGTTTGAACAACAGGCCGGCAAGACCAAGGAGAGTCTGCAGACCATCAACATCGCGGTGCGCAACCCCAACATCCACGGTCTGATGCTGAGCGAGATCCCGAGTCTCGACGAGGCAGACGTCATCTGCTCGCGCCTCAAGCGCGGCGAGGAGCTGATGGTGCCGCGGCCGGATTCGCGCATTGAACTGGGCGACTTGCTGCACCTGGTGGGTGAGCGGCACGCCCTGCGCAAGGTGCTGCTGGTGCTGGGGGAGGAGGTGGAGACCTCGCTCTCCACTCGCGGCACCGATCTGCGGGTGGAGCGGGTGGTGGTGACCAACGAGCAGGTGCTCGGCAAGAAGATCCGCGATCTCGACATCAAGCAGAAGTACGACGTGGTGATCTCGCGCCTCAACCGGGCCGGCATCGAGCTGGTCCCGACCAGCCAGACCAGCCTGCAGTTCGGTGACATCCTCAACCTGGTGGGGCGACTCGACGCCATCGAGGCGGTCACCAATGTGGTGGGCAACGTGCAGCAGAAACTGCAGCAGGTGCAGATGCTGCCGGTGTTCATCGGTATCGGCCTTGGCGTGCTGCTCGGCTCCATCCCCTTCTATCTGCCCGGGTTTCCGGCGGCACTCAAGCTGGGTCTGGCGGGCGGGCCACTGGTGGTGGCGCTGATCCTGTCGCGCATCGGCAGCATCGGCAAGCTCTACTGGTTCATGCCACCCAGTGCCAACTTGGCGCTGCGGGAGATCGGCATAGTGCTGTTTCTGGCGGTGGTGGGCTTCAAGTCCGGCGCCGGCTTCATCGATACCCTGATCAACGGCGATGGCCCGGCCTGGATGATGTATGGGGTGGCGATCACCCTGATCCCGCTGCTGGTGGTCGGCGTGCTGGCCCGTCTGTACGGCAAGATGAACTACCTCACCCTGTGCGGCTTGCTGGCCGGTTCCATGACGGATCCTCCCGCCCTGGCGTTTGCCAACGGCATGCACCCCACCAGTGGTGCCAGTGCCCTGTCGTACGCGACCGTCTATCCGCTGGTGATGTTCCTGCGTATCATCTCACCCCAGTTGCTGGCCATCCTGCTGTGGGCTGGTGCCTGATATGAAGCCCTTGACGGGGGCACTGGCAGTGCTCCCGTCATAAAAATGCAACACATTGATCATCTTGGTTTTATTTTCTAACCTGAGATCGGTTTAAGCCAGCATTATCACGGCTTGCTCTTCGGATGTAAGATTCAAGGCTGGCTTGTTGTCTTTGTGGCAGTACGCGATCAGCCCTCCAAGCAGATTCAACATAAATCCATGCATACTCCTGTGCCGTGAATGCTCTATCTGCGAGATGTTTTTCAGCTGGTCATTGATTGTTTCAATGATGAACCTTTTGGATAGCATTGCCCTGTCAAAAAGCGAATGGACCTTTGGTTTCATATTCTTACGGTGCCCCGTTATCAATGTCACTCCCTTGGCTGCCAGCTCATCTGATAACGCTTGACTGATATATCCTTTATCGCCGTATAACCGGTCCGGTAAACAGGCTGCTAATTCCCTGACCGGTGCCCGGTCATCGACATTTGCTGGTGTCAGCTTGGCGGCAACCAGTCCGCCCATGTGATTCACAATGAGGTGTAATTTGAATCCATAAAACCAGCCCATTGTTCCCTTGCCTCGCTTTGCGACACCATCGAATACCTTGTGCCGGGGAATCCGCAGGTTATGACAGACCTTGATGCTGGTCGAATCAACAAATTCTATCCCGGTTGGGGTTGCCTTCAGCTGGGTGAAATAGGCACAGAGCGGGACCAATACGGATGGCATCATCTCGAGGAACCGGGTGTAACTGAGCAATTGAGGAAAATCCTGCATGTGATAGCGCCGGAGCAAACCGTTGTAGAAGTTTTTGAAATCCCGGTGGTGTGACATGTGGAAAGCAATGATGATGCACATTATCTCACTCGCGCTCATGCGCCCGGTACGCTGGCGTTGACGCTGACCGCTAACCAACAATTGCTGGTGCCATTGAGGCATAAATACGGCACAAAAATCATCAACATCACAGAAGAGTTCCAATAACTTGTCCATGCCCGTTCCTTTGTGGTCAGTGTCTTTGTCACTGCAGGATCAGATCTTGGAACGGGCATTGAGTTCATTTTTTACGCCGTTTTTTATCCCGAGTTCAGGTTTTCTATTCCCGCCGTTGTTGACCCTTCTGTTTAACCGACCGTTCCAGCCTCAAATCAGTCTATCCATTCGAATTTTCTAACTGGTTTCCGGCGCCATTCGCGGGCACATTAGACGGTGGAATATTGCATGCCAATAGAGATTCAGGAGAGAACATGAGCAGCCACAATATCGCATTGGATCAGGACGTCGTCGTTACCCAGTTGAAAGGCAAGGTTTACCTGGTGGCCGCTGATGGCAGCCAGAAGCAGCTCGCCGAAGGCGATATCCTGCCCAAGGATGCGGTGCTGATCACTCCTGAAGGCGCCAGCTTCCAAGGCGGCAACCAGACTTTCACCCTGAGCCCGACCCACGAGCAGCAGGCTGAGGATGAAGCGTCTCAAGAGCCTCAGCTTGCCCAGAATGTGCCGTCCGGCAATCCCAATGACATCGCGGCCCTGCAGCAGGCCATCCTGGGCGGCGCCGATCCGACCAAGGCATTTGAAGCATCTGCCGCAGGCGGGGCGCCTGCCGCCGGTGGTGGTGGCATTGGTGGTGTGGCTGGCGCCAGTGGCAACGGTGGTTTCGTTACCATCGATCGTACTGGTGATGCCACCATAGCAGCGGCCGGTTTTGATACGGCCAACCAGACCGATGCCGGCGTGATCGCTGATGCACTGCCGGGTGAAGAGAATCGCCTGATTGATCTCGTCCCGCCGGTGATCACCGTCTCCGCACCTGACAATAGCAACGACACGACCCCGACCATCACCGGAACCACGGATGCCGACGCAGGCAGTACCGTGACCCTGCTGGTGACCGATGCCAATGGCAACCAGCAAACCCTGATCACCACCGTCAATCCGGATGGCACCTTCAGCGTGGACGTGACCACTCCGCTGGTTGATGGCTCCTACACAGTGACTGCCAGCGTCACCGATCCGGCCGGCAACACCGGCACCGCGACCGATGACGGCAGCGTGGACAGTACCGCGCCCTCGGCGCCGCAAGTGGAAATCCAGGACGGCGCGGACAATGTCATCTCCGCCAACGAGCGCGAAAACGGGGTGGATGTCATCATCCGGCTGCCGGGCGATGCCAAGGCTGGCGATCGTCTCGATGTGGACTGGAACGGTGATGGCGTGCCTGACTCCAGCAGAATTCTGACGACCGAGGACATCGGCCGTACCCAGGTCACTCTGACCATTCCTACCACGGATCTGCCGGTCAACGGCCCCATCACGGTGGATGCCACCCTGACCGACCCGGTGGGCAACACTTCGCCCAAGGGGACCGACAGCAGCGTGGTGAATGCCGCGCCTCTGCCGGGCGACGACCAGTTCACCGTGGCGGAGGACGGCACTGTCGCCATCAATGTGCTTGGCAACGACACGGATGTGGATGGTGATCGCCTCACTATTACCGCCATCAACGGCCAGACCATTGCCGAAGGCGGCACGGTAGCGATCAGCAATGGTTCCGTCACCCTGAGCAATGGCCAGCTGATCTTCACGCCGGCTCCGGATTTCAATGGCAACATCGCGTTTGAATACACCATCACCGATGGCCTGAACAGCGCCACAGGCGGCGTGACCGGGACTGTTACGCCGGTCAACGACGCGGCCGTCATTACCGGCACCGACACCGGCGGCGTGGTGGAAGACGAGACCAACCCGACCCTGACCGAGACGGGCACCCTGAGCGTCACCGACGTGGACGGCGCCGACGAGGCCAAGTTCCTGGCTGGCAACGGCGTGGCCAGCACTGGCGCACTGGGCAGCCTGACCATCACCGAAGGCGGTACCTGGACCTACAACGTCGACAACAGCAAGGTGCAGTACCTGGGCGAGGGCGAGACCAAGGTCGAGACCTTTGTGGTCAAGTCCGTGGACGGCACCGAGCACACCGTGACCATCACCATCACCGGCACCAACGATGCACCGGTGCTGCAGGCTGATGTGGGGGCGGTCAACGAAGACGCGATCCTGACCGTCGATGCGGCCAGCGGCGTGCTGGCCAACGACAGCGATGTCGACGGCAACGCCCTCAAGGTGACTGGTATCCTGAGCGGCACCAGCGGGACGGCCACGGCCGTGAACGCCAGTGGCGACACCGTGCTGACCAACAGCTACGGCACGCTGACCATCCGGGCTGACGGCAGCTACAGCTTCAATGCCAATGGGGCGGATGCGCAGAAACTGGCGGCCGGTCAGCTGGCGAACGTGGTGTTCACCTACACCGCGACCGACGGCACCGAGAGCCGGACCAGCACCCTGACCATCACCATCACCGGCACCAACGATGCACCGACCCTGAGTATCGACAAGGGGGCCGTGGTCTCCGAAGAGGGGCTGGCCGGCGGCATTGCCGATACGGCAGGCAGCAGCGATACCACCGACAGCGTGGCCGCCAGCGGCAAGATCACGGTCGGCGATGTCGACAGCCAGGATACGCTCACTATCAGCCTGAACGGGCCGGCTGGCCTGACGGCTGGCGGTGCCGCGGTGCAGTGGAGCTGGAATGCCGCCACCAAGGTGTTGACCGGTTATACCGGTACACCGGGCGGCGCCGACTACAAGGCGGTCATGGATGTGAAGCTGACCGCGCCCGCCGGCAACGGCAAGGGCGACTGGAGTTATGACGTGACGCTCAAGGCCCCGCTTGATCACCCGGTCAAGGGCAGTGAAGACGTACTCAACTTCCAGATTGGTGTGACCGTCTCGGATGGCAAGACCACCACCACTGGCAGCCTGCCCATCTCGGTCGAGGATGACTCGCCGGTGGCCGGTGACATGGCGGCCGTCTCCGTCATCAAGACCAACATCCCGGATACTCTGACCGGCCTGTTTGATCTGACCAAGTACAGTGGCAGCAACCAGACGACCCTGAACGTGAGCGGTTTCAGCATCACGGCGCTGGGCTTTACCTCGTCGACCAACTCGGCCCTGATCACCGCCAATGTCAACGGTTCCAGCTCCGGTCTGGGGGTTTCCAGCGTCGGTTCACCGAACCACAACCTCGCCAACGAGGTGGACTTCCGCCACTTTGCAAACGGTACTTCTGCTTCCGAGCAGCTGATCGTCAAACTGGATGCGGGCAAGGTGGCCTATGGCGCCAACATCAAGTTCAGCCAGATGTTCGGTGGCGAGCTGGAGAGCGGCGTGGTCGAGTTCTACCGCGGCGGCGTGCTGATCGGTACCCAGACGTTCAGCTCCAACGCGGCGGGTGGCGACTATGCCGGCAACTTCCAGGTGCAGCAGGGTGGCTTCGATACCATGGTCATCAAGGCCACCAACAATGGTAACGGCCTCTACGCCGACAACAGTGACTTCACCGTGAAGAGCATCGAGTTCCTCGGTGCCACCACGGCGCCGGCCATCGCCTACGGTTCCGGCACGGTCACCCCGCAGTGGGGCGCCGATGGCAAGGGCTACATGCAGCTGGTCGGTTCTACCGAGACCGGGCTGACCACGGCGACCGGCAAGCTGATCACCACCACGATGGAATCGGCCAATACCCTGGTCGGCAAGGCCAGCGATGGCACCTTGGTGTTCCGTCTGGAATTTACCCCGGCCACCGGCAAGTGGGAGTTCTTCCAGTATCAGAACATGTCCAAGCCGCTGGGAGATGGCGACATCGACTTCCAGATCAAGGTGGTGGATGGCGACGGCGACTACAGCCTGGGCTCTTTCGCAACCAAGCCGCTGTTTACGCCTATCGTACAGTCGGTTTCCAGCGAGAGTGCGGCCGAGGGCGGCAACCTGCTGCACACGGTGACGCTGTCTGATGCGACCCAGGAAGCGACCCAGTATGACTTCGGCATCAAGGGCAGCGGTACCAACCCGGCTTCCAGCCTTGACTGGGGTACTGCCCAGTTCAGTAACGGGGTGACCTACAACAGCGCCACCGGCAAGATCACCGTGCCGGTCGGGGTGTCGGGCTTTACCGTGACCATCCCGACGGTGGACGATCGTCTGGTCGAAGCGAATGAGACCCTGACGGTGACTGTAGGCGGTCAGAACGGCATCGGTACCATCATCGACAACGATCGTGCGCCGGTGACCACGGGTGGCTACAGTGCCGGCAAGGAAGACACGCCGCTGGTGCTGAAGTGGGCCCAGTTTGGTGCCAGCGATGATCAGGCCGCTTCTGACCTGAGCGTGCAGATCAACACCCTGCCGCTGAACGGCAAGCTGGAGTACCTGAACGCAGCCGGCCAGTGGATTGCGGTGAAGGTGGGGGATCTTGTCTCCTACGCCGATATCGACAGCGGCCACCTGCGCTTCGTGCCGGGCCTCAACGAGTCGAGCACCAACGCCAGCAACGGCAATGGCGTCGTTACCGGCAACCTGCAGGGCGATTACGCCAGCTTTGGTTACCAGATCAGCGACGGCGCGAACCTGAGCAACAGCGGCAAGCTGGTGATCGATATCACGGCGGTCGCGGACAAGCCGGTGGTCGACATCAGCCTGACGGGCAACGGCGTCCCGCTTTATACCCAGTACCCGTCGTCCGGCATCTCCACCGGGGCGTTCCAGAGCGGCAACTTCAACAAGGGCAACTTTGGCATCACCAGCAGCTTTACCGACAGCACCACCACCCAGGACAGCGTGGTGGGGACCAGCGGCAACGACTACATCGTCAGCGTGAAGGGGGGTGGCGATTACTTCGTCGGCGGTGCAGGCAATGATGTATTGGTCGGCGGCAACTCGGTCTCCGGCGATACCCTCGACGGCGGCACCGGTAATGACATCCTGGTGGCCGGACTGGGTGGCGATACCCTGTTTGGCGGCGCCGGTACCGACCTGGCCGTACTGATGGGCTCGCGTGCCAACTATGTCATCGAGCGCAGAAGTGACGGCGGTTTCAACTTCCTAGTGAAGGAGAACGGCGTCACCATCAGCAAGTCGCTCTACGACATCGAGCTGGTGCAATTTGATGACGGCATCTACCAGTTCAACCAGACCGACGGCACCCTGACGGCGGTACAGCCGAGCGTGGTGGATTACCCGTTCGAGATCAGCGCTTCCCTGACCGACCGGGATGGCAGCGAGCAGTTCGACAGCCTGGTGCTGACCGGCATGCCGACGGGGTCGACCCTCTACCAGGGCTCCACCGTGCTCGGCACCGTGGGGGCAGATGGCAAGCTGACGCTGACCGGTCTGTGGAACCAGAGCGCGCTGGATGTCAAACTGACCGGTCTGACCCTGCGGGTACCGGGCAGTAGTGCCGGCCAGTTCGACCTGAAGGTAGAAGCCATTGCCAAGGAAGTGGCGACCGATCAGACCAGCAGTGCATCGGATCAGGACTCGATCCGCATGAGCTACTTCCTTTCCACCGAAGGGGAGCCGGGCGATCAGAACCGCACCTATGGCAATGAGCACAATATCGTGGTCGGGGATCTGGATGGCAGCGTGGTACTGCCGGGCCAGAACTACAACATCGCCTTCATGGTCGACAGCTCGGGCAGTATCGGCAGCAGCGCCATGAACACCATAAAGAGCCAGCTGGCTCAGGTGTTCTCCAGCCTCAAGGCTAGCGCCGGCACCGATGGCGCCGGGACGGTCAACATCTTCCTAGTGGACTTCGACACCATGGCCAACAAGTCGGTCAGCGTGAACCTGAAGGACAGTAACGCCCTGAGCCAGCTGCAAGCCATTCTCGACAGCATGGATGGCAGCACCAACAACGGCGGTGGCACCAACTACGAGGATGTGTTCAAGACCACGGCCAACTGGTTCAACAGCTCGACCGTACAGGGTAATACCAATGCCAAGAACCTGACCTACTTCATTACCGATGGTAAGCCGACTTACTATCTGAGCAATGAAGGCAGCAACCCGCTGGTTGATGACTACACCAACAACAACAAGGACGTATATCTCAATCAGCTGCTGCAAAATGGCTATGTGCCTGGTCAGGTATACAAGAACGGTAACTTCACCGTGATTGATGGCCAGGGCGTCGTGTACAAGAGCGATACCTCAGGCAAGGTCTCCACGATCGGTTATATGCGCCCTGATGGTCTGGGTGGTTATACCTACTCGACCCTGGCAGGTAATGGACAGGATTCCACATCCACCACCATCAGCAATGCCGTTGCCGGCTTTGCCTTGCTGACGGGCATGGGGGTCACGGTGGAAGCGATCGGACTGGGGGCCAACATCTCCTACAACGATCTCAAGTCCTACGACTCTGACGGCGTCATCATGACCGGTGTCAACGCCAGCGACCTGGCCAACGCCATCCTGGGTACCTCGGTGAACAACCTGCCGGGCAGCGACCGGATCGACGGCGGTGCCGGTGACGACATCCTGTTCGGTGATGCCATCCACTTCGCCGGCATCAACGGTGAAGGCTACGCGGCCATCAAGCAGTATGTGGCCGGCAAGCTGAGCGCAGGCTCGGTGACCGATGCCCAGGTCCATGACTACATCACGGATCATGCCAGCGAGTTCGATCAGTCCTCCAACAACGACAAGGCGGACGTGCTGATCGGCGGCGATGGCAACGACATCCTGTTCGGTCAGGGTGGCGATGACTTCCTGTTCGGCGGGGCCGGCAACGACATCCTGTTCGGTGGTGCCGGCAACGACACCCTGTACGGCGAGAGCGGCAACGATACCCTGTACGGCGGCAGCGGCAACGACACCCTGTACGGCGGTAGCGGTGACGATACCCTGAGCGGTGGTCTGGGCAATGACATCCTGGTCGGCGGGCTTGGCAATGACATCCTCAAGGGGGATGGCGGCGCCGATACCTTCACCTGGCTGCAGGGCGACACCGCTGCGGGCAGCGTGGCCAAGGATTACGTGGTCGACTTCTCCAAGGCGGAAGGTGACAAGCTGGATCTGAGCGACCTGCTGGATCACGATGGTTCTCGCAACCAGAACGATCTGAAGAGCCTGCTCTCTGTCTTCCAGGACAGCGAAGGGGTTCACCTGCAGGTCAAGGAGAGCAGCGCCGCCCCCGTGACCCAGGAGATAGTGCTGATGAACCACACGTTCGACAGCCTCACCGGTAGCGCGTCGGCCACCTCGTCCCAGGTGATCGACTACATGCTGAACAACAACATGCTGGATATCGACAAGTAATCCGGTCGACCCCAGGCAAAAAGCGGCAGATTCATCTGCCGCTTTTTTATGTCATGGGATTGAAGGGGGCGCTGATTTTCATCGGATAATCAGGGCCGTATCACCGTCGACAGAGGATTGTGAGCGAATGGTTACTGACAAGCTTGAAGAGAGCTCCGCCGCGAGCCGGGTCTCGCTTTTTTTTATCAAGTTCCTGCATCATCTGGCCGACATAGGATAAGAATACGGGTCGTGTTGGGATTCTGACCCTTCTATACTATGGCGAGACTCGGGCAACGGACGTAAGGGCTTTATATGGCGAGCATATTGGATTCAGTGGACCAACGTACCCAGCTGGTAGGGGAGAACCGCCTGGAGCTGTTGATGTTCCGTTTGGGATCCCAACAGTTGTTTGCTATCAACGTGTTCAAGGTGCGGGAAGTGGTCAAGCTGCCCCATCTCAACAAGATGCCGGGAGCGCACCACAACATCAGCGGGGTGGCCAACATCCGTGGCACCTCGATCCCGGTGATCAACCTGCGCAGCGCCATCGGCATGCGCCCCATGCCCATCGATGCCGAGTCCAACCTGATCATTACCGAATACAACCGCACCATTCAGGGCTTTCTGGTGGGGCAGGTGGCCAACATCGTCAACATGACCTGGAAGGACATACTGCCGCCGCCGCGTTCCGCCGGGCGGGCGAACTACCTGACCGCCATCACCCGCATTCCCGAAGACGGTGTCGATCAGATCGTCGAGATCATCGACGTGGAGAAGGTGCTGGCCGAGATCATCACCTATGACATCCGCATCTCGGAAGAGGTGCTGGATCGGGAGATCCTGCCGGAAATGCACGGCCGCAAGGTGCTCATCGTCGACGACTCCAGCACGGCCCGCAATCTGGTGCGCGAGACCCTGGGCCAGCTGGGGCTGGAGGTGATCGAATGCCAGGATGGCCTGCAGGCGCTCAATCTGCTCAAGGGGTGGTGCGATGCGGGCAAGAAGGTGACCGACGAGATCCTGCTGATGATCACCGATGCCGAGATGCCGGAGATGGATGGCTATCGGTTGACCCATGAAATTCGCAGCGATGCCCGCATGTCCGATCTCTTCATCACCCTCAACACCTCGCTGAGCGGCAACTTCAACGAGGCCATGGTCAAGAAGGTGGGCTGTGATCGCTTCATCTCCAAGTTCCAGCCAGACCTGCTGGTCGGGGTGGCCCAGGAGCGGTTGCGCCAGATCCTGGAACGCTGAGACAAGATCAATAAAAATCCCGCCTTGGCGGGATTTTTATTGGAGTTGGAGCCCGGAAGATAGGCAGGGCCATGACACCGGGATCACTGGGTCAGCAGCGGCTCGATAAAGCTGGCCACCCGGTCGCGGATCTGCGGCTGGGCGGCGGCGGTGGGGTGGATGCCATCGTTCATCATGAGTTCAGGGCGCAGCGCAATATCATCCATGAAGAAGGGCATCAGCGGCAGCTGATTGGCGCTGGCCAGTTCCGGGAAGATCTGCTCGAACTGGCGCAGGTAGCGCGCGCCGTAGTTGCGCGGCAGCTGGATCTGGGTCAACACGGTTTTTACCTGTTGTGCCTTGGTCAGCGCCACCATCCTGGTGAGATTGTCCCGGGTGATGGCCGGCGCGAACCCACGCAGCCCGTCGTTGCCACCCAGCTCGATCAGCACCCAGTCCGGTTGATGTTCCTTGAGCAGGGCCGGCAATCTGGCCAGCGCCCCTTGCGTAGTTTCACCACTGATGCTGGCATTGATAAGCTGATGTTTACCCCCCTGCTGCTGCCATTTCTGATTGAGCAGCGCAGGCCAGCTCTGCTCCGCCGGCATCTGATAACCCGCACTCAGGCTGTCGCCCAGTACCAGCAGGGTCTGGGCCTGCACCGATGACACCAGGCAGCACAAGGCAAACAGGAAACGCGTCATGAATTCAACTCCCATTATCAACGTCAAGGGCCTGGGCAAGACAGTGCGCCTGGGCCAGGAAAGCCTCACCATCCTTGAAGGGATCGACCTGCAAGTCAATAGCGGCGAAACGGTGGCGCTGGTCGGTGCTTCCGGCTCCGGCAAGTCCACCCTGCTGGGGCTGCTGGCCGGGCTGGATCTGCCGAGCCAAGGGGATATCGAGATCCTCGGCCAGTCGCTGCTGCAGCTGGACGAAGAGGGGCGTGCCCGGCTGCGGGCCGAGCAGGTCGGCTTTGTGTTCCAGTCCTTCCTGTTGCTGCCCACCCTGAGCGCGCTGGAGAACGTCATGCTGCCTGCCGAGCTGCGTGGCGAGACCCGCTGCGAGCCGCGGGCTCGCGAGCTGCTGGCGGCGGTCGGCCTCGGCGAACGGCTGCACCATCTGCCGCCGCGCCTCTCCGGCGGTGAACAGCAGCGGGTCGCCATCGCCCGGGCCTTCATGACCCGGCCCAGCCTGCTGCTGGCCGATGAGCCCACCGGCAACCTCGACAGCAAGACCGGGGAGCGGGTGATCGAGCTGCTGTTCGAGCTCAACCGCGAGCATGGCACCACGCTCGTGGTGGTGACCCATGATCATGAGCTGGCTCAGCGTTGCCAGCGGCAGCTGGTGATGGCGGCGGGACGATTGGCTTCGGATGCGTCAGCATCCGAAGCCGCCTCTGCAGCAAGAGTCAGGGAGCTGTCATGAGTCAGTGGCGACTGGGATTCAAGTTATTGCGCCGGGAGGGATTCAACGGCGAGCTGCGCTGGTTCGTGCTGGCGCTGGCGCTGAGCGTGGCCTGCGTGCTGAGCGTGGCCCTGGTGGCGGATCGACTGGATGCCGGGCTCAAAGCCTCGGGCCGCGACTTTATCGGTGCCGACCGGGTGCTGCGCTCGGCCACGCCGGCGCCGGCCGCCTGGCTCGAGCAGGCGGCAAAAACGGGCCTGGCGGTGCAGACCACGGTCAGCTTCAACAGCATGCTGTTTCATGGCGATGCCTTGCAACTGGCCTCCATCCGCGCCGTGCCTGAGGATTTCCCCTTCTACGGCAAGCTGGAGCTGAGCCCCCAGCGGGCGCCGGCACCCGGCGAAATCTGGCTCTCCGCCCGGGTGATGCAACTGCTGGCGGCCAAGCCGGGGGATGCGCTGGAAGTGGGCAATACGGTGCTCAAGGTGGCGGGGGTACTGGGTCAGGAGCCGGATCAGGGCTTCAGTCCCTTCCTGCTGGCGCCGCGGGCGCTGATCCACAGCGCCGATGTGGAGGCGACCGGTGCCCTGCTGCCGGGTAGTCGTCAACAGTGGCGCTACCTGTTCAAGGGCACTCGCGAGCAGGTGGCCGACTATGAACGCTGGCTCAAACCCAAACTCAAGGCGGGGCAGAAGCTGATCAAGCCGGACGACCAGGGCTCCCAGGTGGGTCGCTCGCTGGCCAATGCCGAGCGCTTCTTCCGGCTCGCCTCCCTGGCGGGAGTGCTGCTGGGGGCGCTGGCCATGGGCATCGCGGTGCGTCACTTTGCCGAGCGCCAGACCAACATGGTGGCGCTGCTCAAGACCCTGGGGGCCTCCCGCCGCTCGCTCTGGCAGTTGATGGGCACCCTGTTGCTGTCGCTGACGCTGGTCGGCGCCCTGCTCGGTCTGGTGGCGGGCAGCGCCATGCAGTGGCTGACCCTGCATCTGCTGGGCAACCTGCTGCCCGCTGACCTACCGCCGCCGTCGTGGCGACCCTTTGCGCTGGGGTTGGCGGTGGCCTTCTTCATCACCCTGCTGCTGGCCTTCGTGCCCTTCCTGCGCCTGCTCAAGGTGCCGCCGCTGCGGGTGCTGAGACGCGAGCTGGAGGCGGGGATCCCGCCCTGGCTGGCGTTGCCGGTGGCGTTGCTCGGCTTGTTTGGGCTGGTGTGGGGCTTCACCGCCGATGCGACTCTGGCGCTGGGGCTGATCGGCGGCATGGGGCTGCTGATGGGGCTGCTGGCGCTGATCGCCTCCTTGCTGCTGCGGCTGGGACGCCGGGTGCAGGGGCCCCACGCGCTGCGGCTGGCCATCAGCCATCTCTCCCGCGAGCGGGGCAGCGGCCTGTTCCAGCTGGCGGGCTTTGCGCTGGCACTCATGCTGTTCGGTTTGCTGTGGGCGGCGCGAGTCGACCTGCTCGGCGAGTTCTCGGCTAGGCTGCCGGCGGATGCCCCCAACCGCTTCCTGGTCAATGTGGCAGACGGGGAGCGGGAGGGGATCCTGGCCGATCTGCGCCAGGCGGGGGCCGTGACCTCGGACTTCTACCCCATGGTGCGCGGCCGGCTGGTCAGCATCGCCAGCGAGGCGGTGCGCGACACGGATGAAGATGGCCGCGAAGGGGTCAATCGCGAGCTCAACTTCACCACCACCGCCACCCTGCCGCCGGATAACACCCTGACCGCAGGACGCTGGCTGGATGGCCCCGGCCAGGTATCGGTAGACAAGGATCTGGCCAAACGGCTCGACATCGCCCTCGGCGACACCCTGGGCTTCACCATCGAGGGGCGCAGCTTCAAGGCGCAGGTGACCAGCCTGCGGGCCATCAAGTGGGACAACATGCGGCCCAACTTCTACATGATCTTCTCGCCGGACGTGCTGGCGCCCTTCTCCCAGACCTGGCTCGGCAGCTATCGTCTGCCGGAGCAGGGGCGGGTGGCCGAAGTGGAGCTGATCCGCCGGCACCCCACGGTGAGCCTGATCGATGTGGACGATTTGATCGTGCGGCTGACGGCGGTGTCGGATCAGGTGAGCCGGGCGCTGGGGCTGATGCTGGGACTGGTGACGGTGGCGGCGCTGCTGGTGCTGCTGACCCAAACCCAGGCCAGCATGGCCCATCGGCGCCGGGAGCTGCTGTTGATGCGCACCCTGGGGGCCGGCAGCGAGCTGCTCCGGAAGATGCTGCGCTGGGAGCTGGTTGCCAGCGGCCTGCTGGCGGGGCTGTGCGCCGCCATGGTAGTCGAGCTCTGCTCCCTCGGCCTGCAGTGGTGGTGGTTCGAGGGGCAGTGGCAGTTCCACTGGGCCATCTGGGCCGGTCTGCCGCTGCTGGGGGCCGTGCTGGTGACGCTGGCGGGGCAGGGCATGCAGCGCCAGCTGCTGGCGGGCACCCTGAGCGATCGGCTGCGTGGATTGGGGCAGGGCCTGCTCTGATCACCGCATCTTGTGCGGATGCCGCAAGGCGCAATAACAATCAGCCCGGCCAATGGCCGGGCTGATTGTTATCCGGTTGGCTGAAAGCCCGGTCAGCGGGCAGTGCTCAGCAGATTGGCAAGGGCCTGGGGCAGCGCCGGGTAGGTGAAGTGGAAGCCGGCCTGCTGCAGATGGGTCGGCAGCACCCTCTGGCCGGTAAGCAGCAGGTCGGCCGCCTCGCCCATCAGCAACTGCAGCAGGGGGGCCGGCACGAAGAAGAGGTGTGGCCGGTGCAGGGTGCCTGCCAGGGTCTGGCTGAACTCGCGGTTGCTGACCGGCTGCGGCGCCGTGCCGTTGAACAGGCCGTCGCACTCGTCGTGCTCCAGCAGGAATAGGATGGCGCGCACCAGATCCTGGACGTGGATCCAGCTCATGATCTGGTGCCCCGTGCCCATGGGGCCACCGAGGCCGACGCGATAGGGCGGCAGCATTTTGGGCAGGGCGCCGCCGTCGGTGCCGAGCACCAGCCCGATGCGTACGATGCAGACCCGGGTATGCTTGCTGCGGGCTTCGCGGGCCAGGGTTTCCCACTGCTGACAGAGCTGATGGGTGAATTCGTCGTGAGGGGTCTGGCACTGCTCGTCCAGCGGTTCATCGCCCTGACGGCCATACCAGCCGATGGCGGAGGCGTTGATCAGCACCCTGGGCGGCGTATCGGAGAGCTTGACCAGGTCGACCAGCTGTTCGGTCAGCAGCCAGCGACTGTCACACAGCAGCTGCTTGCGCCGCTCGCTCCAGCGGCCGTTGGCGATGGGTTCCCCTGCCAGGTTGATGACCGCGTCCACGTCGTTGAGGTTGTCGAGCCGATCCAGGCTGTCGAGCAGCTTGACGTCGTGGCCGAGCAGATCATAGGCGCGGCTGCCCTGACGGGTCAGCACCAGCACCTCGTGAGCCACCTTGAGATGGGCCACCAGACGGCGACCGATGAAGCCTGTCCCTCCCGTGATCAATATTTTCATATGCAGACTCCCTGACGCTGTTGGCTCTACTCTAGTGGGCCGGCACCAGATGAACAAGCAGCTGTTTTTGCAAAGATTATAATCGTCACAGCAGGCATCTGGCGCATCGCGCCAGGGGGCGTGCAGCGAGCACTGCGCACATGCGAAGGGATGGCGGCGACTGCCGCTGTCGCCCCGCTGCAGACGCGATATAGTGTTGGTCAGAGCGCCCCGCTCTGCCGTCAGGGTTGTCAGAAAGGCTTGTCAGAGAAGGGGATAGGAGTAGACTCGTCCGCTTTTTCACCGTTGCCGCGAGGGTGGGTATGCCGTTTCGTCGTTTGAGGTTGCGCCAGTTTTATACCAGGCTGGGGGCGGCGTTGCTGGCCGGCCTGCTCCCCCTGCTGCTCGGGGTATTGATCGTCTCCTGGCAGACCTTTGCCGGCATGAAGCAGGATGCCGAAGAGCGTCTGCTCCATGCCAGGGAGATGCTGGAGCGTACCCTGGATCACGCCCATCAGGCAGCGGCCATGGTGCAGGGCAGCGTGGGGCGTCCCTGCGAGGAGGTGGTGCAGGGGCTGCGGGATCAGGTGGCGACCGTGCCGGACGTGCGCACCGTCAACCTGGCCAAAGGGGAAGTGGTCTACTGTTCCTCGCTCTACGGCCCCTATCAGGGCCCCTTCAAGCTGGCCGATTATGCCAATGGCCAGCTGGATCTGATGCGGGGCAATCCGGTGACGCCGGGGCGGCCTCTGGTGGTTTATCGCCAACCGGTGGGGGAGTACAGCGTGCTGGTCGGCATCGATGGCTACTACCTGCACAACATCCTCGACATGCTCAGCCGCAACTCGCCGCTGACCCTGGTGATCGGGGCGCAGAGCATGCTGGCCGACGGCCAGATCCATGACGAGGTGCCGCCCGTGGCGCTGGGGTCGCTGGAGCAGACCTCCGGCAAGTATCCGTTTCGGGTGGTCACCGATCTCTCCCACGACGAGTACGGCAGCCATATCTGGAACTACTCTCGGGCCAGTCTCATCATCTACCCATTGCTGGGTCTGCTGGCGGGCTGTCTGGTTTACTGGCTGGCCGGCCGTTCGACTTCGCCCTCCCAGGAGCTGCGACGGGCGCTGGATCAACGGGAGTTCATCCCCTACCTGCAACCCGTGGTGACCGGTGATGACGCCCACTGGAGCGGCTGCGAGGTGCTGATGCGCTGGCAGCATCCGCGTCAGGGTCTCATCTCGCCGGACCGCTTCATTCCGCTGGCCGAAGACAGCGGCCTCATCGTGCCCATGACCCGGCTGCTGATGGAGCAGGTGCGCGAGCAGTTCGCAGGCCGAGTGCACAGCCTGCCCAGAGGGTTCCACTTCGGCTTCAACATCAGCGCCAGCCACTGCAAGGACATGAGCCTGCTGGAGGATTGCCGCGACTTCATCAACGCGTTTCGGGAGAACCCCATCAAGCTGGTGCTGGAGCTGACCGAGCGGGAGCTGATCGTGGCGGACGAGACGACCGACCGCTTGTTTGCCGAGCTGCATCAGCTGGGGGTCTTCATCGCCATCGACGACTTCGGTACCGGCCACTCCAGCCTCACCTATCTGCAGCAGTTCCAGGTGGACTTTCTCAAGATCGATCAGAGCTTTGTCGGCATGATCGGCTCCGATGCCCTCTCCAGCCACATCGTCGAGAACGTCATCGATCTGGCGACCCGGCTCGGTCTGCTGCTGGTTGCCGAAGGGGTGGAGAACGAGGTGCAGGCCGCCTATCTGCGGGCGCGTCAGGTGAACTTCCTGCAGGGCTATCTGTATGGCAGGCCGATGCCGATGAAGGAGTTTGCCGGCCTGCTGGCGCAGGGCTGAGCCAAATTTCGCGCATAAAAAACCAGCGACCGAGGTCGCTGGTTTTTTTTCACCCCGAGGCAGGTCAGAGCATGCGGGCGAGGGCGCGACACAGACGCTTGACCCCCTCTTCGATGGTGGCTTCATCCACGCAGGAGAAGCTCAGGCGCAGGGTGTTCTGGATCTCGGGGCGCACGTAGAAGGGGGCGCCCGGTACGAAGGCCACCTTCTCCTTGATCGCCTCGTCAAACAGCGCCATGGCGCTGACGCTCGAAGGCAGGGTCAGCCAGAGGAACATGCCTCCTTCCGGTCGGGTATAGCTGACGCCGGGCGGGCAGTGACGGGCCAGGGCGGCCTCCATGGCGGCACGCTGGCGGCCATAGACCTCCTTGATCTTCTCCAGATGGGCATCCAGCGAGTTGTCGATCAGGAAGCGGTGCAGCACCTGCTGGCTGAAGGCGTTGCTGTGCAGGTCGGTGGCCTGCTTGGCGATGGTCACCTTCTTGCGCAGCCAGTCCGGCACCAGCATCCAGCCGAGACGGAAGGCCGGGACGACGGTCTTGGAGAAGGAGCCGAGCAGCACGGTATTGTTCGGCGCCAGCTTGGCGATGGGGGGCAGGTGTTCGCCCTCGAAGCGCAGTTCGCCATAGGGGTCGTCTTCCACCATCAACAGCTCGTGGCTGACCAGTCGCTCGGCAAGCGCCTCGCGGTTGGCACGGTTGTAGGAGACGCCGCTCGGGTTCTGGAAGTTGGGCACGCCGTACAGCAGCTTGGCGTTGGAGCCGCCGGCCAGCAGCGCATCCAGCGCCGCCAGATCCAGCCCCTCTTCACCCAGGGTGATGGGCTTGAAGGCCGGTTGATAGACGGAGAAGGCCTGGATGGCGCCAAGATAGCCCGGCTCCTCGATGATGAGATCCTGCCCCTCGTCGATCAGCACCTTGCCCAGCAGATCCAGCGCCTGCTGGGAGCCGCTGGTGATGAGGATGTTGTCCGGATTGACCTGCATGCCGTGGCGGGCCAGATAGCGGTCGGCGATGTACTGGCGCAGCGGGGCGAAGCCCTCGGTGGCGGCATACTGCAGGGCTGCGGCGCCCTGTTCGCGCAGCACGTCCTGGCAGGCCTGGTCGATGGCCTTGACCGGGAACAGGTGCGGATTGGGCAGACCGCCGGCGAAGGAGATGATCTCCGGATTGGCGGCGACCTTGAGGATCTCGCGGATGAAGGAAGGCTCTACCTTCTCGAAGCGCTGGGCAAAAAACGGCTGCATAGGATTCTCTCTGGCATGGTGAGCGGTCGCTCCATTCGACCGCCAAGTTATCCGTTTGTATCAGATTTAAAAAATGAGGCAATGGCTGTAACAAAAATCGATAAAAAAGGGCAGGTTTGGCACCTGCCCGAATTTTATCGGTCGGGGACGGCCATGGGGCGCAAAAGCCCCGGCGTGACCCGTTACAGTCCCGGCTCCTTGAGGAAGCGGATCATCAGCTCGGTGTTGGCACCGAGCTGCTGCTGTACCCGGCCCGGGAACAGTTCGGCCATCTTGTCGAGGCGGTCATACTGGGTATGCCAGATCTTGCCCCACTGGGTTTCGCTGTCCCGATCGCAGGCACTTTTGGTGGCATCGTCGTAGCAGTCCCACAGCGCCGGATTGGTGGTCTGGGAGTAGCCGTCGTAGCCATCCGCCCCGTTGATGGTGAAGTTGGTGGCCTCCACGTAGGCGATGGGCACTCCGAGGCAGGCGAACGGCGCATGATCGGACCAGCTGCCGGTCTCCCCTTCCGGGTAGCCGCTGTAGCTGGGGTGGATGGCAAACGGGGTGGCGGTCTGCTTGGAGATGGCCAGCAGGCGATCCCGCACCTTGGGATCGAAGCTGTAGCGGCTCGGATCGGCGCAGTTGTACTCGGCCACATCGGAGTGGGCCGAGTGGACGTAGACGATGTCGCCCCCGGCGATGGTGTCGTAGTTCACCATCGCCAGCAGCCTGGCGACGGCGGCGCTGTCGAGGCTGGCGGCGTAGGCCTTGGAGCCGTTGAGGCCGTTCTCCTCGGCGCCGAAGAAGGCGAAGCGCACCGTGTAGGGCAGGGTCTGCCCCTTGAGCGCTTCGGCCACCGCCAGCAGGGCGGCGACGCCGGCACCGTTGTCGGTGGCCCCCTCGGAGCCCTTCTTGTCGCCGGTGCTGTCATAGTGGGCACCGATCAGGATCACCTTGTCGCTGCTGCCCTTGAGCTCGGCGACCAGGTTCTGGGAGGTCTTGCTGGCCCCGCTCTTGGTGTAGGTGAAGGGCTGGTTCTGCACCTCGTAGCCCCAGCCGGCCAGGTGGTCCTGGATCCAGGCGGCGGCGCGGGTCTCGGCCTCGCTGCCGGTGGGTCTGGCGCCGATCCCCTCGGCGGTCGAACTCAGCTGCACCAGGTATTCATAGGCCTGCTCGGCGGCGGAGGGGGCCTGTGAATCGTTGCTGGAGGTGTTGCACCCGGCCAGCAGGGCTGTGATGGCAAACGCCAATGCTGTGTGTTTCATACTGCAATCCTTTGTTGTGTATGGTTTTATTTGCGCAGGTCAGCATGCACCCGGCGCCTGGCAGATTCTGTGAAGGGGGTGGCATTTGTCAATCGCGGTGGCGGAATTGGTCTGTGGCGGGGGATTTGTTGCGCGAAACACTTGCGCCCTGAGCCTATCTTGGGATAATTCGCTACCCTGTTTCGCCGAGCGATGAAATGACGAACAATTTCGCGTCTCGTCGGCGAGGTGGAACGATGAAACAACGAGCAATTCATCTCGGTCGTCTGTGACCAGCACGACGAGATAACGAGCAATCCATTTATGTGGTCTGTGACCCAGACCGATGCAATAACGAGCAATTTGATTATGCCAGTGACCCAAGATGTGTTTAACGAAGACGGCAAGTTCATGCGCAAGATCCGCAGCTTTGTCCGTCGCGAAGGCCGCCTGACCAAAGGGCAGGAGAAGGCCCTGGAAGAGCTCTGGCCGGTCATGGGTATCGATTTCGCACCGGAGCCGCTCGATCTGGTTGCCCTGTTTGGCCGCGAGGCCCCGGTGGTGCTGGAAATCGGCTTCGGCATGGGCGCCTCCCTGGTGGAGATGGCCAAGAATGCCCCCGAGAAGAACTTCATCGGCATCGAAGTGCACTCGCCGGGTGTCGGTGCCTGCCTCGGTACCGCCCAGGAGGCGGGAGTCACCAACCTGCGTGTCATCTGCCACGACGCGGTCGAGGTGCTGGAGCACATGATCCCGAACGGCTCGCTCGCCTGCCTGCAGCTGTTCTTCCCGGATCCCTGGCACAAGAGCCGTCACCACAAGCGCCGCATCGTGCAGCCGGCCTTTGCCCAGGACATTCGCCAGAAGCTGGCCATCGGTGGCGTGTTCCACATGGCCACCGACTGGGAGAACTACGCCGAGCACATGCTGGAAGTGATGAGTGCCGCCGAGGGGTATGAGAACACCTCTGCCACCGGCAACTGGGTGCCGCGTCCCGACTGGCGCCCGCTGACCAAATTCGAACAACGTGGCCACCGTCTCGGCCACGGGGTGTGGGATCTGATTTTCAAACGTGTCAACTAACTGAAGGAGCTATCATGGCCAATCGTAGCCGCCGCCTGCGCAAGAAACTGCGCGTCGATGAATTCCAGGAAATGGGCTTCGACATCAGTTTCAACTTCCCGGTCGGTACCGCCGAAGAGACCATCGATGCGGTAGTCGACGCGATGATCGATGAAGTGATCGAACCCCGCAAGCTGGCTTTCGCCGGCTCCGGCCACCTGGCCTGGGAAGGGATGATCTGCACCCAGCAGCTGGGCAAATGCAGCGAAGAAGACCGCGCCGCCGTCAAAGCCTGGCTGGAAGGCAAGGGGATGGAAGCCGTGGTGGTCACCGAGCTGTTCGACCTCTGGTACGGTGAACCGGCCTGATGACAGGCTGGCTGTGGCAGGCGCCCCGGTGTCGACAGCCTGCTACAGCAGATAGACAAGTCCCGCCGCTGGCGGGATTTTTGTCGGTGGTTATGGGATCGCCACGTTAGTTATGGAATCGCTTATGGTGTTGTCATCCGAATTACTGGCCAGCATCCTGGATGAGGTGCGCCCGCTGCTCGGACAGGGCAAGGTGGCCGACTACATTCCGGCGCTGGCCCAGGTGCCGGCCGATCGGCTCGGGATCGCCGTCTGTACCGTGGAAGGGGAGCTGTTCACCGCCGGTGATGCCAGTGAGCCCTTCTCCATCCAGAGTATCTCCAAGGCCCTCAGCCTGACGCTGGCGCTCACCCTCTATCAGGAGGAGGAGATCTGGGCCCGGGTCGGCAAGGAGCCCTCCGGCCAGCCCTTCAACTCCCTGGTGCAGCTGGAATTCGAGCAGGGCATTCCCCGCAACCCCTTCATCAATGCCGGCGCCCTGGTGGTGAGCGATCTGCTGGAGACCCGGCTCACCGCGCCGCGTCAGCGTACCCTGGAGCTGGTGCGCCGCCTCTCTGGCAACCCGGCCATCATGGCGGATCAAGTGGTGGCCCGCTCCGAATATCAGCACTCTGCCCGCAACGCGGCCATCGCCTATCTGATGAAGGCGTATGGCAATTTCGAGAACGAAGTGGACAAGGTGCTGCAGAGCTACTTCAATGCCTGTGCGATCCGCATGAGTTGCGTCGATCTGGCGCGGGCATTCATCTATCTGGCCAATCGCGGGGTGCCGCTGGGCGCGACGACCCCCTTGCTGCCGGCCCGCACCACCAAACAGGTCAACGCCCTGCTCGCCACCTGCGGCCTCTATGACGAGGCGGGGGATTTTGCCTATCGGGTCGGCATGCCGGGCAAATCCGGGGTCGGTGGCGGCATCATCGCCCTGATCCCGGGGGAATTGTGCGTCTGTGTCTGGTCGCCCGAGCTCAACAAGGCGGGCAACTCGCTGGCGGGCACGGCGGCGCTGGAACTGCTGGCCGAGCGTCTGGGCCGCTCCATTTTTTAACCTTGTCACTCTGAATCGAGAGATCACCATGAAACGAATAATGAGCTTGTTACGGGCCACCCTGGCAACCTTGCTGCTCTGGCATGCCCTGCCGACCCTGGCTGCCGAACTGCCACCGCTTTCGCTGGCGGATGCCAACGCCAAGCAGGCGGTCATTCTGGATACCCGCGCCAGCTACTTCTACCAAGGCTGGCCGATGGAGGGCGAGCAGCAGGGCGGCCACGTGGTCGGCGCCGAGAACCTCTCCGCCGAGTGGAAGTACAGCGATGAAGAGTGGCCGGCGGCGCTGGCGACCAAGGGGCTGAAGGTCGATCGGCCGGTGGCGCTCTACGGTGCCCCGCGCGAGGTGGCCGAAGTGGCTCGCCTGCTGCGCCAGCAGGGCATCAAGCAGCTGTTCGAATTGCAGGGCTGGAAAACCGCGCCGCGCGAGCATCTGGCCCGCTGGCAGCAGCTGGTCTACCCGCGCTGGCTGGCCGACCTGCAGGAGGGCAAGCCGGTGGTGGCTGCGCCCAAGGGCGACTGGAAGCTGTTCGAGGTGGCGTGGGGTTCACCCAAGGCTTATCTGCTGAGCCACATCCCGGGGGCCGGCTACATCGACACCAACCGGCTGGAAGAGGAGCCGCTGTGGAACAAGGTCTCTGACGAGGCGCTCAAGGCGCTGCTGCTGGAAAACGGCATCCGCCACGACACCACCGTCATCCTCTACGGCCGCAACACCATGGCGGCGGCCCGTGCGGCCCACCTGATGATGTATGCCGGCGTGCAGGACGTGCGGCTGCTGGACGGCGGCCTGGATGCCTGGTTCGTGCAGCATCTGCGCACCGAGACCGGGCTGGCCAACAAGTTCACCCCGGCCAAGGAGTTCGGCGTCGCCATCCCGGCCCATCCCGAGTACTACACCACCCTGAGCCAGGCCAAGGAGCTGCTCAAGCAGCCCGACGGCGCTCTGGTCAGCGTGCGCACCTGGGACGAGTTCGTCGGCAACACCTCCGGCTACAGCTACATCAAGCCGAAGGGCGACATTCCCGGCGCCAAGTGGGGTCGTGGTGGTGTCGATGCCAACAGCATGAGCGACTTCCACAACCCGGACGGCACCATGAAGCCGGCCCGTGAGATCCTCGCCATGTGGGACGAGTGGAACATAGAGCCGACCCAGCAGGCTGCCTTCTACTGCGGTACCGGCTGGCGCGCCTCCGAGGCGTTCTTCTACGCCTGGCTGATGGACTGGAAGCGGATCAGCGTCTACGACGGCGGCTGGTACGAGTGGAGTTCCGATCCCAAGAACCCCATCGTGACTGGCGAGCGCAAGCCCGCCAAGTAATCAACGACGATGACAGAACAGGCCGGACCCATGTCCGGCCTTTTTGTACCCGCTCGGGCCTGCGCCAGCCGGACACTACACTTTGCGAGTGACAATCAGGTCGATGCAAGGAGTGACTGATGAGACGGATATGGCTAGGCCTGCTGGTGGCAGGCGTGCTGGGACAGGGGGCGATGGCCGCCGAGCGGGATCGCTATCTGGTGCAGCTGAAACCGGGGGTTGAGGCGGCAGTGTTGGCCCAGAGCAAGGGAATGGGGGGCGAGCTTGCCCTGGCGCTGCCCGAGCAGCACGCGCTGGCGCTCTGGTTGCCGGCGGCGGCAGCCACGGCGCTGGCGCACAATCCCAACGTGCTCTGGGTGGAGCCGGACGCCAAACGCTATGCCAGTGCCGAGACCCTGCCCTACGGCATTCCCATGGTGCAGGCGCCGCAGCTGAGCGATGCGGCCGCCGGAGAGGTACTGGTGTGCATCATTGACTCTGGCTACAGCGGTGGCCACCCGGACCTGCCCCACGGGGCCCAGGTGCAGGGCAGCAACGATGCCGGCACCGGCAGCTGGAGCAGCGACGAGAACGGCCACGGCACCCACGTGGCAGGCACCATCGCCGCCGTGGGCGGCAACGATTTGGGGGTCGTCGGGGTGTTGCCGAACCAGAGCGTGCCGTTGCAGATCGTCAAGGTGTTCGGGGCCAACGGCTGGGCCTACTCCTCCAACCTGGTGGGGGCGCTCAATGCCTGCAAGCAGGGGATGAGCAACCGGGGATTCACCCGCATGGTCATCAACATGAGTCTGGGGGGCAGTGTACCCAGCAAGACCGAGGAGCAGGCGTTCAACCAGGCCTATGGCCAGAACGTGCTGAGCGTGGCGGCGGCGGGCAATGCAGGCAACACCAGCAAGTCCTATCCCGCCTCCTACAGCAGTGTGGTGAGCGTGGCCGCCATCGATGCCAACAAGCAGCTGGCCTATTTCTCCCAGCGCAACGATCAGGTGGAGCTGGCGGCCCCCGGTGTCTCCGTGCTCTCCACCGTGCCGACCGGCTACGCCTACTACAGCGGCACCTCGATGGCGACACCGCACGTGGTCGGGGTGGCGGCGCTGGTCTGGTCACAGCGGCTGGAGTGCAGCAACGATCAGCTGCGCCAGACCCTGCGCAGCAGCGCCCAGGATCTGGGGGCGCTGGGGCGCGACAACAGCTATGGCTACGGCCTGGTGCAGGCGAAGGCGGCGGCAGACAGAATGGCGCTCGGCTGTGGGCCGGGGACCGGTGGCAGTGGCAAGCCGGGTGGGCGCAAGTAGCTGATTGTTGACGTTGATCTCGTTGCGGTAATGGCGGCAAACGGGCTCATCTGGTTGAACTAGGCTTCAGACACCACCCTCGTGGTGAGGGTGAAGCGGGAGGCAAAACAGGCGATGAAGCAACTGATGATGATCCTGGTGTGTGCCCTGGCACTGGTGGCGTGCAGCTCCCAGTACATCATGAGCACCAAGGATGGCAAGATGATCACCACCGACAGCAAACCCAAGCTGGACGAGAGCACCGGCATGTACCGCTATTACGATACCGAAGGGCGGGAGGTGATGATCAAGAAGGATGACGTCACCCAGATCATGGAGCGTTGAGGCTCTCCTCAAGCAACAAGGGCTGCCCGCGGGCAGCCCTTGTCATTTTCGGCCCTCACACCGTCTGGGGTACCTGACGGTTTACCTGACCCACGAACAGCTGGTGGAAGCGGGAGTGGGAGTTGGCCAGCAGGCTCACCGGCGAGCCCTGCTCCACCACGGTGCCCGCCTCCATCACCACCACCCGGTCCACCGACAGCAGCGGCTCCAGATGATGGGCGATCACCAGATAGCTGGCCTCCGGCCGGTAGCGATAGAGCAGCTCCGCCATCTTGCGCATGCCGATGTGATCGAGATCCGAGGTGGCCTCGTCCAGCACGATGAGCGGGCGGCGCGACAGCAGGATGCGGGCGATCACCAGCAGCTGGGTCTCGCCGGCGGAGAGCTGCAGCTTGTCGAGCTCCTCGTCCAGCCGGCCGGCGCAGCGCTTGGCCAGCCCCACCCGGGCCAGCGCCTGCTCCAGTGCGGCGTCGTCATGCTCGGTCAGGGGAGCCAGATTGGCACGCAGGGTACCGAAGAAGGTGAGCGGGATCTGGGAGACGGTGTCGTAGAGATCGCGCACCGCCTCTGGTGCCAGCCGGGACAGCGGCTGCTCGCCGTAGTAGATCTCCCCCTGGGTGGCGGGATACATGGCCTGCAGCACCCCCAGCAGCGAGCTCTTGCCGGCGCCGGTGCGGCCGCACACGCCGACCTTCTCGCCAGGGGCCAGCTCGAAGTTGACCTTGTGCAGCGCCCACTGGCTGGCCTGCGGATAGCGCAGCCCCAGGTTGTCGAAGCGCACCGCAGGGTGAGGGGTGGCGAGGGCCTCCCCCTCCTGACGTTCGCTCTCTATTTCGCTGTATTCGCGCACCCGCTCCACCGCGTTCATCACCTGCTCCACCTCGGCGAAGGTGCGGATGAGGGAGTTGAGCATGGCGGAGGCGGTAAAGGCGTAGGTGATGGCCACGGCCCCCAGCAGCGAGCTGTTGCCAAAGGCCACCATCAGGGCCACGGCGCCCACCAGGGCGGCGGAGAGCAGGGTCTGGTGCATGCCGAGCCAGCGGTTGATGGAGGTGGTGGTGTACCAGCTGCGCAGGTTGTTGTCATAGTGCTGCAGCACCTGATCCAGCGCGAAGCGCTCGGCCCCGGCCAGGCGCAGGGCGGGGGCGCCGCGGATGGTCTCGCTGATGCTGATGTAGAGCGGCGAGCGCAGCACCGACGCCTGCCGCCGCAGCTTGAGCTGCACCGCCCGGTAGCGGCGTTGCAGCACATAGAGGGCCCAGCCCACCAGGGGGGCGATGAGCAGCAACAGTGGCATGTTGACGCCGATCACCACCACCTGCAGCGCCACCGACACCAGCATGCCGAACAGCCCCATCAGCATCGACAGCAGGATCTCCTGGGCTTCCCCCAGATCCCGATCGAAGCGGTTGAGGATGCGCCCCTGCGGCACCTTGTCGAAGAAGGCCATGGGGGCGCGGCTGATGCGCCCCAGCATGCCGTCAAACAGGGTCCAGGCCAGCTTGAGGCCGAGTTTGTAGTTGATGACCCGCACCACCATGATGCAGGTGAGGGAGCCCGCCCCCAGCAGCACATAGATGCCGAGCAGCTCGCTCACCCCGGTCACCCCGGCCTTGCCACCGAGCCAGAGATCCGAGGCGATGCGCAGCCCCTCCTGGCCCAGGGTGAGCAGCAGGGCGAGCAGGATGGCGCCGGGGGCGGCCAGGCGCCGCCACATGAAGCCGAACAGCCCCCAGTCCACCTTGCCCTCCACCACCTTCTCCTCGCTGAACTGCTCCGCCTCCTGAGGCGGCACCGGCGGGGTGGGGCGAGGATGCTGGATGAGATCCGCCAGCTGGTGGGCATCGAGTTCCACCAATCGACCCTGCTCGATGCGGATCACCCGATCGCAGTGGGCCAGCACGTCCGGGTCGTGGCTCACCAGCAGCCGGGTCGGCCCCGGCTTGAAGGCGAGCCCCTGCTCCAGCACCTGGGCCGAGACGATGGGATCGAGCGCCGAGAGCGGGTTGTCCAGCAGCAGGATGTCGGCCTGGGCGTAAAGGGCGCGGGCCAGCGCGACCCGCTGTTGCTGGCCGCCGGAGAGGCGGGTGCCGAGCTCGCCTACCAGGGTCTGGTCGCCATGGCTGAGCAGGGTGAGGTCGGCGCCCAGCGCACAGGCCCCCAGCACCCAGCGATAGCGCTCGCCATGCCAGGGCTGACCGAACAGGATGTTGTTGCGGATGGTGTCGTTCATCAGCCAGGGTTTGTGGCCCAGATGGGCGACCCGGCCGTGGCGACGGATGCTGCCCTCGAAGCCGTTGTCGAAACCGGCGATGAGGTGCAGCAGGCAGCTCTTGCCAGCCCCGGTAGCTCCGGTGATCCCCACCAGTTCTCCCGGCTCGATGTGCAGACTGATCCCTTCCAGCACCGGTTTTTGCTGGTGCAGGGCGGTGACGTTGTCGAGCCGCAGGCTGCCCACCGGCAAGCTGGGGTCGGTGAGATCCCGGTGCTGCTCTGGGCTGTTGAGGAACTCGCACAGCCGGTTGAAGCCGGTGTTGAAGTTGATCAGGGTGCGGATGAGGTAGGGCAGCCGCATCATGGGGATGCGCAGCACGGTGAACAGGGCGATGGTGGTGAACACCTGGGGCAGGGTGAGCTCTCTGCCCGAGACCAGATAGGTGGTGAAGGTGGCCAAGGTCACCAGCAGCGGGGTGCTCAGCATCAGGCTTTCGTTGATGGCATCGAGCCTGAGCACCCGCCCCAGCACCCCCAGCTCCTGCTGGCGCTTGTGGCCGGCGGCCCGGGTGAAGAAGACACCGAGCCCGTTCTGGCGCACCAGCCGCAGCTTCTTGATGTACTCCGCCAGGATGCCGTTGCGCTCGTCCTGCTGACGCTTGAGCTGCTGCTCCTGCTGGTTCATGCGCCGCACCACCCGGGTGGAGATGAGCAGCAGCAGGGTGAGCACGGCGAAGCCGACCAGGCCGGCGCTGCCCACCTGCCACACCAGCAGGGCGATGGTGCCGAGCAGTTGCAGCAGCATGGTGAGCGGCATGGCGGGGTCAGCCAGGATCCAAGTGATGTCCCACACATCCCGGTTGATGAGGTTCTGCACCCGGCCACCGGCCCGGTCGTCGAAGCTCTTGCCACCCAGCTTCATCACCTTGGCGAGCAGGGACTCGGCCAGCAGGCGGCGGATGGGCACGTGCATCTTGAGCGCCAGTTGCAGCGAGTGCTCCGCCAGCATGCCGGAGGCGAGCACCGAGGCAAACAGGGCGAACGCCAGCAGCAATTTCTGCTCGGTGGGGGCGCCGGCACCGAGCTGGGTCATGCTGTGGTTGAGCAGCCAGGGGCTGGCCAGGGTCGCCAGCATGCCGAGCATTTGCAGCAGGGTGAGCAGGCCAATGCGCCCGCGATAATGGCGCCAGATGAAGGCGGTGATGGGCCAGGGGCGCACCGGCTGGGCGGCGGTGAGTGCGAGGAAGGCGTCGGCGCGGCCATCGCGCCTGTCTTCCGGCAGCAGGGGATAGAGATCGTCGAGGTTGACCTGGGGCTCGCTTAGCCCCTTGCGCTGCAGCGGGCCGGTCCAGTGATAGAAGAGGCGGCTCAGCCAGCCGGCCGAGATTTCCGGATGATCCAATGGGTGTCCTTATTATTTTGTGCTGCTTCCAGAGGGGCGGGGCGACTCATGGGTCGCCCTCGATATTGTCGTCTTGCTGCGGGCGCGAGCCCGGCGGGATCAGCGATCCCGATTCATGCGGATGAGCCGGTCTAGGATCTGCTCACCATCGACCCGCAGGCCGTTGTGTTCGTATTCGTTGGTGATCCAGGCGCGGCTGTTGCCAAGCCCCTTGAGGGTGTCGCGGCTGTAGTCGAACTCCACGTACATGTCCTCGGCATAGACGGCGCAGGCCACCGGCACGGTGTTGCGGGCCAGCTGCGCCGGGTCGTAGAGGGGGCCCCAGTCCGCTTTCTGGGCCAGCAGGTGAGCGGCCTCCTTCAGCGGGATGAGCTCGCGGAATTGCTCGAACATCCAGGGGAAGATCATCTCGCCGGTGAAGGCGAAGTCCTTGCCCGGTGCCCAGGCCAGGGCCGGGTATTCGCTTCTCACCCGCTCGGCCGCCCAGTTGCTGGCGCTCCCCTCGCAATAGATGGACTCGTGCAGGATGGCGAACACCGGGTTGGTGTTGAACGGCTGCATGGCCTGCACTTGGTAGAGGAAGGCGGGGTTGAGCCGCTCGCCGATGAAGGCGTCTTCCAGCAGGTAGTAGAGCTCCTCGAAGGCGCCGCTGGCACCCAGATCCAGCCCCTGCTGCTGCAACTGTTCCACCGTCAGGCGCTGGCCGTTGGGCAGGCGTACCTCATGGCTGTGCAGGTGGTTGGCCAGCCGGTTGGCGATGGCCTGGGCGTGGGGGAAGCGCGCGAAGAAGGCGCGGTTCTTGTCGGCCACCCGCTGGTAGGTGGCGCGGTAGACCTCGTCGGCACGGCGGCCGATGGGGGCCACCCCGCCGGTGAGGTAGACCTCGTGCAGACTGTCCGGGAACAGGGAGAGGTAGGTGAGGCTGCAAAAGCCGCCGAAGCTCTGGCCGAGCAGGCTCCAGGGGCGCCCCGGGCTCAGCACTTCGCGAATGTACTCGGCGTCGCGCACTATGCTGTCGGCGCGAAACTGGCTGAGGTACTTCGCCTGCTGTGGGGCAGTGAGCTGGGCCAGCGCCTCGGCGCTGATGGGGCTGGAGTGGCCGGTGCCGCGCTGATCGAGCAGCAGCACCCGAAACTCCTGCAGGGCCCGCTTGATCCAGCCGCTGTCGGCGGTCGGCCGCGGGGCACCAAAGCCGGGCCCACCCTGCAGGAACAGCAGCCAGGGCAGATCGTCGTGCAGCCGGTCCTGGCGACAGAGGGTGCGGCCGAACAGGGTGAGGGTCTCCTCGTCATCCGGTCGCTGGTGGTCGAGGGGCACGGTGAAGAAGCGGGGCTCGCAATGGATGCCATCCAGCACGTAACGCAACGGGCTGCTCATCTGGGGTCTCCCTGAGGGTAGGAAAATCGTCGGCCTCATCATAGCCCCGGCGTGGGAACGGGTCACGCCGGTTTTCCAAATTGTTAACATTGTCACGAAGGGAAAACGGGCGGTGGCAGCGTGATGAATTTATTGTCGGCAAGGGAGTTGACGGCGCCGGGCGGCTGCACAAAGATGGCTCGCCTGCCGACGGGGCAGGGGTCGTAACAGGACGAGGTGGGCTTGATGAAGCCTAAGTGGATACGATTTCGCAAAAAAGAGAAACGGGTAAACCCGGAGGGTGTGCTGCAGACAGGATTGCTGCTGTTCAGTGCCACCTGCGGAGCGACCCTGCTGCTGGCAACCTGCAACGGCAGCTGACCGAAATGAAAAAAGCCCGCTCGATGAGCGGGCTTTTCAAATTTGGCTCCTCCTACTGGACTTGAACCAGTGACATACGGATTAACAGTCCGCCGTTCTACCGACTGAACTAAGGAGGAATTGTGGTGCCCAGAGACGGAATCGAACCGCCGACACGGGGATTTTCAATCCCCTGCTCTACCGACTGAGCTATCTGGGCAACGGCGCGCATTAAACCCTTTCTGGACTGGGGTGTCAACCTTGCAGCCCCAGTTTCTGGCATGTTTTTGCATAGGGTGAACCAAGTGGCGAGATAGTGTGCAAGAAGCCCCTGACTCAACACCGGGACCCGGTTGACGGTAGGTTCTGCTATTGAGGATTTTTCCCTTTATAGAATTACCTTTTCGCTCTCTCGCCCATCCCGAGCTTCCAACAAGTGAGCCCATTTTTTGGCAAAAAACTGATGAACTAATGTGCATGTTTTTTGTGCGCTGAAAAGTTACCAGAAATTGACCAGACAGGGTTTGCTGTGTCGCTGCCTCTGTACCTCCGGTCGTCAGCTCCTCAGCGTCCCTGTGAAGAAGAGAAGTGATGGTGTTTCGGCGGGGGAACTTAAATTTATTGTGACAGGCATCACAAAAATGGATCTTGGTTACACCCCCAAAAGGGACTCAATCGAATGGATTTTTCGGATTGGCAAATTACGATCACCCCAACAAATCAGGGGTGTTTGTCACGAGATGCAGAAAGTCGGTCTCCAGAGCGGGATCTGATATTTGCCTCTGAATCGTCCTCTCTAGGCGGCATCCAGAGTCTTCAAACATAAAAAAGGCATTAAATATCAATGCGGTGACTGCTTTTTGCACAGTTGTTCTTTGGCTATGAAAATGCAAAATGCCCATAACCGTCAATCCCGGCGGTTATGGTTAGAGAGGTAGTTGTGAGCAGCGAAGTGTCAACGCCAACTGCTAAACGCAGGCTGGGGTCGTGTGGAGAACACGTCTCCAAACAAAAAGAGGTGAAAGACGAGTACGTCCCTTGGCTCGCATGGGTCACATATACATCTGGTGCCAGGGTCGGCTACTTCAATGTGCACAGAAACAATCAGCGTTATCGGTTTAAGATCGCGAGCACCAATGAGGCTAGCCTCAAAGTGACACGCGATAAAGCACGTAAACTGATGGCGGAGCTCATCACAGATCCTGATGGATTCAAGCAAACCTATCGCGCTAGTTTATCGGTAGAGCGCTTCATTTATGATCATTACCTGCCCGCAGTGCGGGAAACTCATCGTTCTATCAGGACTATAACGTCCCGTATAAAGCCAATCGTGGCAGCCTTAGGGCACAAGCCACTGAACCGTGTCAACCGTGATGACATCGAGCGCTTTCAAGCGGAGCAAGCAAAAACCAAATCTGTTGCTACGGTGAATCGCTACCTAGCACAGATCAAGGCTATTGCGACCTTCGCGGTGGAGCGCGGCATACTCAAAGCGTCTCCCGCAGCAGGTATTCCCGCCAAATACGAGCCTGTCCTGCCTCCCAAAGGCTTACCCGATGAGGCAGTCAATAAGCTGGTCGCTCGCTTGATGGAAGACATTGACGAGGAAAAGGCTCGTCTGTTGCTGTTCCTGTTCGCAACGGGCTCCCGGATGGGAGAAGCCAGAGCTCTAAAGCTGCAAGATTGCGATCTCAATCGACAAATAGCGTACCTACCTACCAGTAAGTCTGGTCGGGAAAGGCTAATACCGCTTAATCAATTCGCGCTGGAGTTAATTCGACTTCAACTCCAGCGCCATGGCACGACTGGTCTGCTGTTTCGAGGCCAGGACTGTGTCTCTCAAATTTCAGAACCACGTCGGTATTGGTACCGAGTCTGCAATGATTGTGGGCTATCAGAGGTACGCATCCACGACGCCCGTCATACCGTCGCGACTTCACTGCTGAACAAGGGCTGTTCGCTCGATGTACTGCAGAAGGTCTTGGGCCACAGCTCTCCTCGGATGACTGAAAGGTACGCTAGGTACCACGATAAGACGCTGGTTAAGACCGTCAACGAATTACACACCGTGTGGGACCTCCCCAACCTCACCTGCTAATAAACTTTAGGAGATGGGGGAGAGAGACTCCCCCATTAATGATTATGCATCGTTCCAAAAAAGATAATAACGGTAAACTGAATCGTTTCATTACTGATAGGACGCATCAGAGAGGGGGCTCATTGGGTTCCCATTATATCGCTAATCAGGGGGTACCACCGACAGGCTCGGTACCGGACTCGAATCAGGAGGCATCTGCGCCAGAATCGCTCCCTAGGGGCGCTCCTGAATCGCAGCCGCTACTGTTGGAAAACACGAACCTTGACTCGTCCCATGATGAAACTTATCGAGCGAATATTTACCCCAATGCGGTCAGCCCACTGTCCGAACAGCACGAAAGTTGTCAGTCATCCTATGACGAGGAGACTCAATTTGAGCTTTTTGTCCAGCGTGAACTTTTTATGCTGGATCGGTGTTCAGCAGAATACACGTTGTACAAGGAGGGGCGTTGCTCGGTAGCCTCTGACGGGACTGTGTGTGACCCTGATGGCGTGGTGCTTTCCAGATCTGAGCCGGAGATGAAAAAACCGGTTCATTCGATAGCTATTCCTGATGGGTTTGCGATGTCCCCGTGGGGGAAATTGGTAAACGACTATGGTAAGCCAAAAACGATTCTCGGCAAGCCATTGCTGCCGGTATCAATACTCCGGGCTGACGGTGCGGCAACCAGTGGTGTTCGTTTCATGTATCTGGATGAGCGGAAGCAATGCCAGCGCATCGACTTATTATTCGATAGGGTGATTCAGGACTACAAAACAGTGAAGACCTCGCTATACAAAGCGGGGATTGAGTGCCCTGAGGCACAGGAAGGGGGGCTGCTGTCATACATGTCTGCCAGTCTCAAAATCCAAGGTCTCAGAGTAGTCCATCAGCGTCTGCAAGCGGGGTTTGTTAGTGAATATCCCTGCTATGTCTGGGTAGGGCGGTCAATTTACAAAGCGGGTTATAGTGGTCCTCAGCACGAGCTGCTGTCCGCTCCTGGTGAGCATGACGCTATCCACTCGAAAGGAACGCTGCAGGAGTGGCAAGAGAAAATTGCGTCTTCTGTCAAAGAGTCACCAACCATGCTCATTGCAATCATGGCATCTCTATCCAATGTATTCATGGAGTTATCAAATACTGGGACCATGATTTTTCACTTCTATGGTGCAAGTTCTTGTGGCAAAACGACCCTTCTACAAGTGGGGCAAAGCGTGTCGGGCGTTGCATCGGATCCGAGTGGTGGACCGGCAACGGCCATCGTGAAATGGGATGCAACGTTGGCTGGGCTTATCGCCAAGTTTCAGCAACGGACTGGCATTGGCATCTGTCTGGATGAGGTTGGTTCGTTGTCTAGCCGCGATCTACTTCAGTACGTCTATGCTGCGACCGGGGGGCAGTCCAGACTGCGTAGTAACATTCATGGAACATGCGATAGAAGCCCATTAAGTTCTGTGGTTTGCGGCCTTTCTTCGGGGGAAGAGTCCATGAAGGAGAAGCTTGAGCGGAGCAAAGAGGGCACCAAGGGAGGGATTTTTGTCAGAGTGATTGATATTGAGATGACGGCGGAGGATGTCGCGCTGGCGGGTGAGAGCCTTGAGCTGACTCGTCGCCGGGTGAATGGCCTAAAAACCGCAGCTTCTCAGTACTACGGTACGGCGATGCCTGCATATATTCAGGCGCTGGTGAATATGCCCCACATCGACACTCCTGCTGATTTAGCAGCCATCTTCGCTACTAAGCGTGAAGAGTGCCAAGATTGGCTGATGAGTCGCTCGGGATTAGAAACCCCTCCGCCTCTTGCTGATCGTGGTGCTGGCTGCTTCGCCAACGTCATGGCAGCGGGGCGATTGGCCGTTGAGTTAGGTATTCTGCCGTTTGATGTGGCGTATGTGGATAATGCGGCTCAGGTATGCTTCCGACGGTGGATCATGTCGATGGAAGGCATCATGGATGATGTCACCAGAGAGGCATTGCAGTTTATGGGTAAGGTGGCCAAGAACCAACATAAACTGCATCAAGGACGGATTGCTCTCGTGACAAGAGATGTCTGGGGGTTCACCGAAAACGGTAGATGTTACATTCGCAAGGCCATCTTTGATGACCTAGTGGTAAGCAACCGAAAAGTTGTTAAGTGGTTGTATGAAAACAACTATATTGAACGATATGCAAAAGATCGCTATGCCAAAAACTTCACCATAGGCGATGCAGATGTACCGTGCTATTCGTTCGACTTGAACAAGTTGTTTAGTGGTGGTGATTGGCTTCCCTCGCAGCCCTCAAGCGATGGTGGGGTGTGCGAGACGGAGGCATCAGCAGCATCCGAACCTCCTGCTCCGAGTTTCACCCGCCGCGCGACGAGCGAGACGGGGTGCGTGATGGTTGAGTCCTCACCAGACATGTCAGAGATACCGGTAGATGTCGAAAAATTCTAAAAGATGAAGGGGGGCCAGTGCGAACTGGCCCCCTTGCTTTGTGGGATCCGGTGGCAAATTACCGTGGTCTCTACACGGTTACTCAGGGCTGCGAATACTTGTCAGTCATGGGGTGGTTGACCGATGCTACGGCCAGAAAGGGGAGGATCGTTTCAGCAGGCCGAGAAGGCCAGGATGATTTTGTTGTAGGGGTTTGGGGGACGGTGCGGCCAAAACGGCTCATTGGGTCGCTAAACCGCGATACGGGTGTCTCACCGTGGGGGGAGATACCGGTGCAGTTCACTGACGAGATACCAAGCAGTCCTCCTGCATCAGTAGGTATTGTCAAACTGGTTAAAAAAAGAGGCCAGAACCGACTGGCCCTGACCTCTTCACTTCCGAGCTTTCGTGGCAGATATCGCTCAGAAATCCATCTTCATAAAACAGGAGTTAGTTTATTTCGCTGGATTAATATACTTCATATCCAGCGGGAACGCGGTCCCCTTCATCAATTTCCTCTCGGGATTCACCGATCACCCGGTTAACCCGATCCCAGAACGTCTGACCATCGGTTTCGGTCAGGCCGTATTCCTGCTTCACCTCGCGCTTTGCCGTGGACTCTTTCATCTGGATCATTTTACTCATGTATTACTCCTTGGATTGCTACTGCTTGATGGTTGACGACAATGCAGAACAGCGGCGACAGGTGGTGTCGCGGCATGTCAGACGCTGTCGCCAGATGTATAAACTGGGATCTTTGTCACAAATGGGTCAGGGCGGAGCCTGACTCATCAGGGTCAATAGATGGCGTAAATCACGGACGATCTGCTCATGGATAAAACCGGGCGAGATCACTGTGAGCCCCGGCATCCAGGACTTGATCACGGGCAGAATTTGATTGGCATCGAGCACGCGACTGCTCAATAACAGCGCACCGTCATCCAGGGTTTTGACAATCTCCTGCTCGGGCAGCAACGGGCGGTGCTGAAAGTTGATGGCGATAGAGGCACTGGCTTTGAGTAGCACCTCAATCATGCCGGAGCGCCAGAGCGTCGGATCGGTATCTATTTGCCGCTGAATAGGCGCATCGCGGGTAAAGGTCTGTTGTGATAGCTCAACCAGCGCGATGGAGCTCAGCGGATAGGCTTGCAACCGCCCCTCGCTGACGCCGACCAAGTGCCAGGTGCCCTTGTAATTGACGAGCTGATAGGGGCTAAACAGCTGCTTGCGCTGGTCTTTGGTGATGAGCCAGCATTGCAGATGGTGGGTCAGTGCCTGCTCTAATACCGGTAACTGATGACTCAGTGAGTCGGTGGACTGAGCATCGAATCCCTTGATGGCGAAGAGGCTTGGGGTGCCTCTGTCTAGCAGCTGACCCAGACGATGTTCACTGGCGTGGGGGAACAGGTCGGTGATGCCCAACTGCTCGGCCAGCTTTCGCACCTTTCCGTCGTTCTTGTGATTGAGGAACCCAGTATCCAGCCAGTATTGCTGGCTGCGATGCTCTATCGGTAAATAACTGAGGCGTTGATTGAAATCCCGCTGCAGGGTGCGCACGGTGACGTTGTACTCGGTGGCCAGATCACTCAGGTGTAGCCTCTCACCGCTGTACAGGCGGGTGAGGAGCATACCGAGGCGCTGAGCAATCTTGTCGTGTTCGTGCATACCATCACAGAAGGGAAATAACCGTGTCGCGGATTATCCAAACAGGCCGCGACACGGCGTGACGAATTGGCTGGCAGGTAGTTTTTCGCAAAACCCATCATCGGCGATGGGCTTTTGTCATCAGGTGAGGTTTTTTTTTATCAACCGGCGAGGAGCGGTTGAGAAGGCTCATAAGCCACGACAGATTTTGTGTAGCGGTTTGTCGGGACGGTCGCTGAAAACGGATCATTGGGCGGCTAAACAGCGATACCGGTATCTCACCGCTGAAGGAGATACCGACATACTTAGCTGGCCTGCATGTACAGGACCAGAAATTGACCAAGCAGGGTTTGGTGCGTATCCTTACACAGAACAACTATGTCAACCGCTGACGAGGTTGGATGTTGAAATTCAGCGGAGTCGGGACGGCCTATCAAACCAATTATCAGACACAGGTCCATACAACACCAAACTCGTGACGAACTAAACTATAGGTAAAAACTTTTTGAACAACCTCAAACCACATTAATGAAGATTTATTTTAGTTCAATTGGTTAAATATTAAGGTACGGGATGTCAGTAATACTCATAACCTTGCTTGTTTGTTTTGTAATATCACTTTTCTTTGGGCGATTCAGAATAGAACGCTATCCCCGCTATACGACAGTGAGACGACATGCCAGGAAAGGCACATGGAATGGGGTGAGAAAGCATTCACGTCGGATTTCTGATGGCACTCGATGGGTCTGGGTTCCGCACAATACAACAAAAAGGATTAATAATCAATGCACTAAAGTTGTGCATGAACGTGACCCTGACATTAGTTTTAAGCCATTTGAAAAGGCTCAAAACACACATGACAACACACTAAAAGAAATAGTGAAATCGAAATCTGTATCAGTCGATTCTGATATAGGTAATGCCAGTAAAGAACCGCCAATCTCAGCATCGATTGAAAATAAAGATAAAATCCAAACCCAGAAGGTGGAAAATAAATTTATTCATGTTGAAAGTGAGCAAAACCCTTTCGACACACGAGGTTATTATAGCTTTACAAAGCCTGAAAAACCTATTAGACGCAGTGACGAAACAATAGATGAATATCATCAACGAGTGCTGGAATGGGACGATCTTTACAATGCATCTTTAGATGAAATTATGAACATAAGGGATTATGATCAACGCCTGAAACATAGGATATTTGGTCAATGATTCATGGCTTTCGCGTTAATTAGCCATTGATGCAAAGCCACTCAACAACACCTGCACTAAAAATGCTGGATGATATCATGGCACCTGTTCACTGAAACGGTGTTGAAGGTATCAACTCCATCGGGATTGGATAATCCGTTTTCTCGATGCAGGCCCGCACAATGGCTCGCAGCCACTCCTGCGGGCACCGGCCCAGCTGCTTAGCGGTCTCTACCAATGACAGGATGGCAGGTAGTTTTTCGCAAAATCCATCATCGGCGATGTGCTTTTGTCATCAGTAGAGGGGTTTTGTTATCAACCGGCGAGAAGCGGTTGAGCGGGCCAGGAAGGCCCGGTAGGTGAGGTCGTTGCTGCTTGCCCATAGATAGGGCTGAGTTGATGCTATTGAGCCGCTTAACTGCGATACAGGTATCTCGCCACTAAGGGAGATACCTGTTGCTGCTCATCTTGATACTTTGGTCTGCCAGTCGAAAACTCCAAGCGTAACGGTCACCTTGGGCTGGGGACTTTGTGTCTAGTGGCTGATTTAGGAAAAAACGTCCTCATGAGGCTGAATATATATTTGTGACTACTCTGTTAATAATATGGCGGCTCTTGCTTACACAGGGTCAGAGTCAATATAAGTATATTTATATACAATTCAATCTTTCCGATGCTTTTGTAAACCCAATTAAACTAGCCGAATATCTGCGGTGACCACTAATATCTATATGAATTTCCCTTCCTTTTTTCATGTCATTGACTAAATGATGAAACATGTAAGTTGTAAAGGAATTTGTGTATTCAGGGCGATTGCCATTTTTTATCCATGCCCCATTGTCAACGGTTATTTTAAAAATAATCCCTGAGCTTATCCTTGATTTTTTAAGGGTAATGTCTGCCTTTATCTCGCCGCCATGGCAGCTTAAAACCAACTCACCTTCACCTTTATATAAATTTGTACCAATCATAACATTGCTCTTGTTGTAAGATTGTCTTTCTGTACCAGACCACCAATCTCCTGAGGAATATGCCTTAGTTGCTGGTAAACTAATGAAGATGAAAAATATTGTTTTTAAGTAATTCGCAATTGATTTCTGTTGGGCCATCCTTCATTTTCCTATTCGATGTGTCATCTAATTGAATAGTATTAAATCATAGATGTTTATACTATGATAGGAGTGTAGGTGCACACTATTTTTTTCGTTGATCTTATCCTTGGCAAAATGAATTTCTTGAGATAGTCGCTGTTCATGGCTGCTATCTTCTTTTTACGATGGATACTGGCTTGCTTTCATTCTTCAGCTCTGAGCATGTTCAGCGTCTGTGGTCACATGTCGGTATCTCACCGCTGAGTGAGATACCGACATACCTAGCTGGCCTGAACCCACTCGCCTTCTTCGGGAAGCGGCAGCGGCTTGGATGGTACAGAACTGGTCAGGGCATCATGGATGCAGTTGGCTATTTTCTGGCTGGTCTGCTGCATCCGTGTGTTATGCAGGTGAGCATAACGCAGTGATGTTTGACTGCTCCGGTGCCCGAGCTGGGATTGCACATCAAACAGGGTGCCGCCGTTGGAGACAATCAGTGCTGCGACCGAATGACGGCAGGTGTGCAAGCAAACCCCCTCCTTATCTATACCGGCTCGCGCCAGCATCCGCTGAAAACCCTTGGTGGGATTTTGCAATGGCTGCCCTTGCCGCTTGCCTGGAAACAGGTAGGGATTTCCCTGTGTTACCGGTAAGTAGTTCAACAGCTCCACCGCCATATGGTTAAGGTGCAACACACGGCTATGGCCGTTCTTGGTGTGGGGAATATATAGGGTCTTGTCCTCCTTGTTGTAGTGCTGCCATTTGGCCCTTGCCAGCTCGGCCCGGCGCAAGCCGGTGAGCAGCAACATTTTGACGTACTGACCGGTATAGAAACTCTCATGCTGATCGGCAGCCCGGAACAGGCGACGGATTTCATCTGGGGTGAAGTAGCGTTCGCGCCGATTGTTCTCTCGCAGCAACGACACCAAGGCGGCGGGATTGTCCTTGATCAGTCCGGCACGGGCTGCCCAGGTCATGATGGCCTTGAGCAATGCCAAAACGCGATTGCAGGTGGCCGGGGTGAGGCGTTTGAGCAACATCTGTTGCATGTTCTGGATGCGGGTAACGGTGATCTCTTCCGGGATCAGGTTGCCGAAGATTGGCCGTAGGTGATTACGGAAGCGATGTTCATCCGTCTTCCAACTGCGATTTCGTGATTGCAGATAGGGCAGATAGTCTTCCTGAAACAAATTGCTCAGGGTCTTCTGATTACGCTTGTCCTCCTTGGCTTGTTGCGGGTCAACGCCTTCGGCGATCTTGCGTTTGTAGTCGAGCGCGAGCTTACGAGCCGCGCTGACATCCAACGCGGGATAGTGCCCCAGGGCAATGGCCCGCTTGCGCCCATGTATTTGATAGCGCAGCAGGAACTTGCGGCGGCCTTCCCCTTTGCCCACCAGGCAGCGCAGACCGGTCACGTCGGTATCTGAATACTCCGCTTCGGTACTGCGGGCGTCATCTGGGTTTGGGGGCAGATCGGCAATCCGTCGATTGGTGAATTTAAATCGGGTAGGTGTTTCGTTCATGGTTCGCTCCTCAACATGTGAGCTGGTTAGACACGGCATAGGCCCCCTTCACAGTGGAAAGGAGGTCCAATCCCCGTCTCTGGCTTGGCGGTTGAAGTGGCCGTTGCTCATCGCGCCTTGGCCTGACTGGCCCGGCACGATGACAACGCGGGAAAGGTAAGTGAGCAGATGGCCGCCCCGGTCGCTACCCGGTCCGATCCCGTAAAAATGCTACCGAGCCCCGTGCCCGCCCCGCCCAAACGGAGGGAAACGGGGTTGGTTTTTCCCTTTGAGTGATTGGGCTTTTCCATCTCAACCCCGTGAACCCGCGAAATTTGCGGGAATAATGGGGGAGTTAATAAAGAGGTCGGGTTGCCCCGCACATTCACGGCGGGCCCCGTGCCCGCCCCGTGTGAGCGGGGGGAAACGGGGCTGGTTTTTCACTTATAGAGACTGAGTAATTCGACGCCAACCCCGTGAACCCGTGAAATTTGCGCATTAACAGGGAGGGATCATTCAGTGGCTACCCTGATCGCGTAGACACCCAGCGACAGGTAGGTGAGGAAATTGCCCTCCCATAATTCATAGAACTCACCCAACTCAGACAACGGCACCACATGCGCATAGGCAATCAGCCCTTCCTGGCTTGAGAAGTCAAAATCGACCTCCTTAGTCAATTCGGCATAGTCACCCATGCCGACATAGGAAAAGTCCGTCATATAGACCAAGGACCATAGATTTCCTCGGCGTTGCAGACGGATTTCCACCGGATGAAAGCCACCACTCTCCGGGCCATAACCCGGATCACGAAAGTTCATCGTGACAGCACGGGCTTGGTGCCATGTGGGATGGTGCGTGTTCAGCAGGTCGGTCAGACATACGGCGAACCGGGGTGAAACCGGCAGAGGGAGCCCCTGCCAGTTCAGTGCTATGTCACGGTTGCTCATGGCTGGGTCTCCTCACTGGCCGCCGGGTCTGCGGTTTCAACTTCACCCCCTGTCTCATCCATCTTGTCTGACAAACCGGCCTGGTCGTTGGCTGTTTCCAAAAACGGGGGCTCATTGTCTTCCTCGATGGTTTTCTCATCGGTCGTGTCATCTTGGCCCTTCTGCCCCTTGGCTTTTCCCTTGCGAGCCTGTTTATCCATATTGGCCGGTTCATCTAGCTGAGTAGACCAGTCGCTGAGGGATAGGCCGACCCGGTGGAACGGCGAGTTGGGCTCGGCGGCGACCAATAACTTTTCAGATCGCAGGATGGCGGCGAGGAAACCGTGGTTATTGGCACTGCCTCGAACAAACAGCGCCCTGAGTGCCACCGATTTGAATGGCGCATCCTTGAGGATATCCAGCAGTGCCAAGATGTCATCGAGCGATAACCAGTGCTTGCTGAACAGGCCGCCCGTGTCGTTGGCGGTAATGCGAAGCGCGTAGCGACCTTCATCGTTCTTGCCCACCTCGTAGTGCAGCAAACCACTGGCCCGAGCGCTTATCTTCGGTGCCTTAGCAGATTTAATAACAGTCCAGACCGGAGCAGCCGACGCTGCCGGTTGTGTGGCTTTAGCCATGATGAAATTCCTTCTGAAGGGATTACTTGAAGAAGTCAGCCGCTTTGCTGCGATGACCTTGATGGATATGACTGCCTAACGAGGCAATGGCACCGCTAATGACCCCCAGGTCATCGGTGAGACCCACGCCGGGGATAAAGTCCGGTACGGCATCGACCGGACAGAGCAAATAGGCGAGTGCGCTGACCACGATGGTCTTGACCCACACAGGCGTCTGCTCGTCGGCCATCAACAGGTAGAGCAAGACGGCCTGCTCAACCAGCAGCTTCATGCCCTTGATGTGTTTGAGCTTGGCGAGTAGCGAGGAGCGGTTTATCTCGGTCATGCGGCCCACTCCCCATCCCAGTCTGACTCCAGCGCCAGACTGACCACGCCATCGCAGATATCCAGGACCGGACCAGAGTTCCGGGCGGTGACGCTGAGCAACTTGAACACCGGATGGTCTTTATCGTGCAGCGCCACTTGTGTGCCCTCCAGAGCAATCCAGCGCTCCGGTAACGGCAACCAGTAGACGGCCTGCTCGGCGCTGTCCGTGGTAAAGCTGCTGTCACCCATATTCCAGATCTCTTCAAAAATGCCGTTGTCCAGGTCGTGGATGGCCTGACCGGAAAAGCGAGCTATCGATAGCACCAACTGCCCTATCTGATTAGAGGGCAGTTGGTGCAAGGTGTAAGTGTTGGTGTGACTGAAGATGGCAACCAGTACCGGCAGACCGGGCATTGGCAACGATTCCGGTACATAACGACCGTGGATGCGGATGGCTTTGACCAGCTGATGATGGCGCAGCAGTGCTCGCGACAGGGTATCCAGATAATCCTGAGTCGCGTTTTTGCCTTCGCCAATGGCATCGAACAATGAAAGTTCAGACATGGATATCTCTCCTTTGAATTTAAATAGCCGAAATGGCTATTGGATATCAAAGGATTTATATATGTTTAAGTTGATAGATGATTCGGCATTTGGTATATATTTAAATATTAATCACATATATTTCACATAGAGTTATTCTCGCGCGCGCGAGAATATATGGGTGAGAATTAATAATTGAGAAAGCCTATTTACATTCTTGAACTGGAGTCGTAGATTATAACTGACGATGACAACATGAGCACTGCGTTGATAGGTGAATGAAGATATTGTTGATCAGGTATGGGGAACCATTACTCGTATCTTGAAAGGAGATAAGCATGATTAATTTATTAAACCTGATTATCAATAAAACAAACGTTTATCATGTCAATGAGCTCGTAAGTCGTGATCATCGTGAAAAGTTCGATTTGAATTCATTTGAGGAGAGGATTAATCGTGCATTGAGATCTATATTTGGTGCTGAGTTGGATGATGTCTTTATTGGAGACCGATTCTACGCATACAAACTCAAACGGCGACTGGCAACGCGCAAAGAGAAGGTACAGTTGGGAAGGCTGATTGTGCGCATAATCCCAGAGCTAATTCCTGCCATCAGGAGCTATCCGCAGCGGTATCCTGAAGAGTTACGAACCTGCCGCCGTTTGTTTCAGTGCGTGAAGGCCAAGAAGCGATTGGCAGAGATTCTGGCGCTGATTGGATGATGTTAACCCCCTAGCCTTGGTTGGCTAGGGGGTTATGCGTTAGCAACTACGTTCAGCCATCAAAAAGGTTGACATATCCTCTTCGGATTTGCTCTATTTCGGCTGTTGAGGAATATTCGCCGGATAGTTTTTATAGGTGGGTTATGCAGGGAAAATTTGAGAATCCTGAAAATGTTGCTCAGGTGCTAGGGAGGGGAAGAATAAACATCCTCCACAATGAAACTGAAAGCCTAAGTTATTTAAATTCAAATATCCAGAATGGTGCGGCTTTATTCTTGACGACTTATTTTCACCTTCCATAACTCCAATGTTATCATCTTTACCCTTGATCGCTGCGACAGGAATCAATATGCATTCATCATTAATTATCAGCACGCCACTTTCAGAATGCCTGTTTATCGATATAGAAACAACAAGTCTAGATAAACCAGAAGTCATTGAGCTATGTATACGGAATATAAATGGAGTTGTTTATCATAATCGATTCAAACCGCAAAAGACAATAATTAGCAACAGTGCCTACGCGGTTCATAAAATATCTGATATTGATTTAATTAATGCTCCTTTATATACAGAGGAAGAGTCTACAATACTGTCCATCCTTAATGGGAAAAGAATTGTTTCGTATAATCTTGAATTTAACTTAAAAGCATTACTATTAAGCTCGGCAAATCCGAAGCTGATACGAAAATATATAGAAATGGAAACAAGTGGCATTTGCTTAATGAGTGCCATTAAATTTAAGTTGAAGCGATTTAAAGCTCTTAGTCTTATTGATGCTTGTGCACAGTTTGAAATATCGTCCCCCGCTCACGCGACTAAAAATGATACCTCGATGCTAATTGAATTGTATAAAAAATTTAAAAGTGTATTAATTAGCAATCCTGACGAATGGCTGCCCAACTTCATAGATATTGATTTTTTCAATCTTGCTCATTGTGAATTAAATAAACCTATTCCATTCTGGGCATCAAAAGACAATAAAAGGCAAGCATTATATCGACCACATACAAGTGGCGGAGTGGGTAAAATTGCTGAGGCTGATGAAGGCTTGAAGCACCAGCTTTCTCAATGGGCAAGTGCTGAATTCATGCTTCAATATAATGATGAAAAACTTCCTCTAATGAAAATAAATTTCATAGATGAACTAGAGCTAAAGATCACTCTTGAGAATGAGCGAGCAGCACATAACTTAGAACTGAATGAAAGTTTATTAAACGCCAAACCTGTAAAAAATAAAAAACTAAGATTGACGTTCAAAGAGTATAATTATCATAACCGTTATGCTGCCAACCCATATTTCAAAGGAGATTCTGAATTATATCAATGCAAATATTCCATGGGGGATACACTTTACTTGGATTCGATACCAAACTTTGATGATTTTAACTTTAGGTCTATTCATTTTAAGAATTTTTTAGGTGAAAACTGTGGTCAGTTACTTAATCTAACCCAAGATTGGATAAGAGTTTTTGGTTTGCTGGGTCAAGGTTTTCGAGCTGAGGTGCTAATTATTGATGACAATAAAACCAATACAAAAGTTGATGTTTATTTTTTCAAAGATTAGGCGGGGTGCTGATGAATCTTTATAAGTTTCAAACTGTAAATGATTGGTCAATTAATGCTTTAAAGAATTTCAGCTTGTTTTTTGCAACACCAAATAAATTAAACGATCCAACGGAAGGAATGTTTAGTTTGCTCGATTACATATCTTCTACGTCTGACATCCCAGATGTTTCTGAGTTGCAAAAAATAGGAATTCTGTCTATGGCGTCAGGAGATGACTCCTCAATTGAGGAGTCACCATTCATGTGGGCCCATTATGGGAATGCCTTGCAAGGTTTTTGTTTAGTATTTGATTATGATAAATTAACAAATTGTCTTGATGAGCATATTGAAAAATCTGGACATATAATATATCAAAAACATAGTATGTTGCTATCCAGTGACAACTTGATATCCGAATCGTGGGGGGTGGAAAAACCTCCTGGAGTCGATTTTATATGGCAAAATTTGCAGCGCATCTATGATGCATGCTTTTTTCACAAACCTTTACCTTTTGAAAATGAGCAAGAATTTCGTTTTATTTCAAAATCCTCTGGATTAATACCTTACGAACCTAGCTCATTGGTAAAGATAATTATAGGGAATAAGATGAGTTGTACCGATCGTGAAAGATTGGTTTTAGTTTTGTCAGAGTTGGGTATTAAACATAAAGTTGCTTTTGCAAAGGCACATATTAATAGTTTTAAGATTCACATCACATGCGATTGTCTAGTGGACCCTATCTAGCATTGTTGGCCGAATCGAATGCATATTTGGCTCATATGGCGAGCTGAATATAACGAGAACTCGGCTCACGACACAACCGGCATAACGAAAGAGGGAATATGCTGTTAGTTGGTAGAGATGATTGCAGATGACGGGGGCGTACTTTGCTATCTGTTGTCAGATGAAACAGCAGAGCAGGAGGCGGGGATTATTAATCCCGAGCTCGGTGAGCAACCTTGCCAGAGATTGACCAGAGACGCATAACAAAAAGGCCTCGCATTGAAAGCGAAGCCTTGTGGAGTGTGCTGTCCAGAGCTGTGGTATGGAAACTGTCATGGGGATTTTCAATCCCCTGCTCTACCGACTGAGCTATCTGGGCAACGGCGCGCATTAAACCCTTTCTGAACGGATGTGTCAACCGCAGGGCGCAGATAGTCGGACTGTTCGCTCGACAAGTGAGCAATCAGGGCGTTTGTTGGGCGGTTTGGCCCGTTTTCATCCTGGGCGGCAGGTCAGCAGATAAAAAAAGGGGGCCTGAGGCCCCCTGGTCACAACTGTGGTACTCCTCAGTGGCGGCTGACGATGATCCGCCCGGTGCTCATGTCACGGGCCTGGCCGGTGACGCTGATCTTGAGCCCGTATTCGGGCAGCAGGCGACCGGCATCCGGGATCTCCTTGCTCTGGTAGCTGCGGGAATCCTTGAACACCCGGTTCGGGGTGATCCAGAAGTCGCGCAGCAGGGAGCCGCTCGGGTGTTTCAGGTTGAGCGGTTGCTGGAAGCCCAAGCTGAAGGTGGCGTCGTGGATCTGGTAGCGGGTGCCGGCCACGGCGCCGTCGCTCCACTTGAGGGTGCGCTGATCCGCATCCACCACTCCGAGGAAGCCTTCACCCGGGTGGACACCCACCCAGTTGTTGGCCTGGCTGTTGTCCACGTACCAGAGCAGCATGCCCGGCTCGTAGCGCATCAGCTGGTCGGCCACGTTGATGTGGGCCAGCCCCTTGTCCACCCCGGCGTGGTTGCGCCACTCGGCCAGGTAGTAGTGATCCTTGGCCTCGTTGCCGTTGCTCTTCACAAAGCCGGCCAGGGTAAAGGCAGAACTGCCCTCGGCCCCGTCGCTCAGCAGGGTGTCGCCATCGGCGAGGATCTGCAGCTCGTCCACGAACAGCCCGTTTTCGGCCACGCCGCCATCGCTCTGGTATTGCAGAGTGAGGGTGACCTGCTGACCGGCCCAGGGGGTGAGATCGAACTCGGCATCGGTCCAGCCGTTGGAGTTGCCGGTGATGCCGATCCCAAAGCCCACCCTGTTGGGATCGTTGCTGGTGGTCAGGTTGCCCGCGATGGGTTGGCCATTGACCAGCACCCGGGCGTAGTCGTATCCCTCTTCAATCTGATACCAGGCCTTGAAGCCGAGGCTGGCGCTCTGTTTGCCGCTCAGATCCAGCTTGAGGCTCATGCGGTTGTCGAGGTTGTTGCCCTTGCCGCCGTGGTATTGGAATTGGCCAGCGTAGGGCGGGTTGAGCGGGATCTGCTTGGCCGGCAGGTTGATGCGCACCACGTCGTCGTTGCGTCCCTTGTCGTTGGCCTGATCCAGCATGTAGACGTTGCCGCGGGGGCTGAGATCGGCGAGCTGCACGTTGCTGCCGTGCAGCCAGTTGCCGCCGAGGGAGGCCTGCAGGAACTCCTTGGCCCAGGCGGAGAACCCGGTCGGCTCGGTGCCGCCGATGACCCCGGCCCAGGAGCCGGAGGACATGATGGACCAGGTTGCCACCGGTTCCCCCTTGCCGGTGTACTTGGTGTCGTACTCGTCCGGCAGCCCCAGGTCATGGCCATATTCGTGGGCACAGACCCCGGCCGCCGCATCGATGGGCTGGATGGTGTAGTCGTAGGCGGCAAACTGGCCGCCGAAGTTCTGGCTCGGGCTGCTGGTGCCGGGGATGGGGTAGGGGGCGCCCAGGTTCCAGCGATGGGCCCAGATGGCGTCTTCGCCGAGATCGCCGCCACCGGCCTCCTCGCCGACGCTGGAGTGGAAGATCATCAGGTGGTCGATGAGTCCGTCCGGCTCGTTGCGGTTGCCGTTGCCGTTGAGATCGTAGCGATCCTCCTGGTCAAACTGCGCCAGATCGATGGATGGGTCGTTCGCCACCTGGATCAGCGCCTCCTTCACCAGCTCCCGGATGGTGTTGGGGGTAGCGTTGGCGCCGTAGTAGGCCGCGTTCTTGTCGGCGGTATACCAGCCCGCCACCTGACCGCGCACGCTGTAGCTCTGGCCGGACTGCTGCTCGTAGAACTGGCGCATGGAGATGAACCGCTCGCCGTTCGGGCCGGCATAGCCCTTGGACGAGAACAGCAGATCGTTATAGTGCGCCGGGGTGTAATCCGGGTAGTACATCTTGGTGAGCTCGGGGCGCACGCTGTTCTTCGGGTAGTCGGGGAAGTCCACCAGGATGGCGAGGATCTTGTCCTTGCGCATCTGGCCCTGGTAGTGCTCCCGCTCGATGGCCTTGAGCAGCAGGGTGGGCACCCGATCACCGGGACGGGCGGTGCCGTTGAGGCGGATCTTCTTGAGGATGGTCTCGCGTACCTTGCCCTCTTTCACCGCCAGGGTGCCGCTGTTGCCCTGATAGGCCCGCGATTTCTCGCGATAGTAGCTGGCGAGGGCCGCCTGCTCCTGCTCGGGGGAGGCCAGGGTGGGGATGCGGCCGCTCTTCTTGAGCATCTCCAGCACCTTCACCTCGTCGGCCAAGGGGGCATCGAACGGACCGTGGACCGGGGCGGCCATGGCCTGGTTTCCAATCATAAGGGTTGAGCCGACAAGCAGGCTCATTATTGTTTTTTTAGGCATTATCTATGTGCTCCTTCACATGATAAAAAGGGAGCCTGGCTGGCTCCTCTTTCCGTACGGGCAGTGCTCCGCCCGCGTCCCTTGATACACCTCGTCCATGGCCTTTGTCACCGGGGCGGTGCTGGTGGATCCTGCTGATTTCAAACGGCTTGTTGCGGGGGTTGTGCGGTTTTCCCGTGTCTCGTTGAAGCTCCATATGGAGCAATTCATTCCCGACAAAAGATTACGCTTTATTAACCTTTTGTGATGGCACCCCATTTGGGGTGGCCGCCGCCAGCTGCTTATCTTGGCTTGCCGCATTGAGCCAAGGTGGCTGTGCGGGTATGCTTTGCCGCAACCATGCCTGCGGGGCAGGGGCACAGCCGCTACGGCGCCCGTCCGCGCGGGCATTTGATATCAACACAGTCGCATCTGGGGTTAATATGAGTCTTGATATGCAAGAGTGGCGCGAAGAGACCACCGCCATCGTCAACGAGTTGCTGGCCGATGGCAGCAACCCGGATCTGGAATACGAGATTGAGCACCACTTTGCCTGCCAGGATTTCGATCTGCTGGAGAAGGCGGCGGTCGACCTGTTCAAGGCCGGTTTCGAAGTGACCGATGCCGAAGAGATGGAGCTGGATGACGGCGCTACCATCTTCTGCTTCGACGCCACCACCGAGTGCAAGCTGGACATCGAGACCATAGTCGCGGACATCGCCAAGATGCTGCCCATTCTCGAAAAATACGGCGTGGACTACGACGGCTGGGGTACTTACTTCCAGGAGTAAAAAGCCAGCTCACGCACGCTTTGCAAAAACAACAAGGCCACCCTCGGGTGGCCTTGTTGTTGCTGGCTTACTGCTCCGGCAGCTGGTAGCTGCGGGCAAACTCGGCGGGGGGCAGGGGGCGGCTGAACAGGTAGCCCTGCAGCCGATCGCAGCCAGCCTGCACCAGCCACGCTTGCTGCTCCTGCGTCTCCACCCCTTCGGCGGTGATCTTGATGCCGAGCTCGTGGCCCAACCCGATGACGGAGCGCACGATGGCGGTGGTCGCCTGGTTGGTGGCCAGCCCCTGAGTGAAGCTGCGGTCCAGCTTGAGGGTGGCCACCTGCAGCCTGGGCAGATAGGCGAGCGAGCAGTAGCCGGTGCCGAAGTCGTCGATGGCAAGCTGAAAGCCCGCCTCGATCAGGTTGGCCAGGTTGCTCTCAATCTCGTCGGCGTTCTCCATCAGCACCCCTTCAGTGATCTCCAGCTCCAGCTGCCAGGGGGCGAGCCCGTGGCGCTCGATGCAGGCGAAGATCTGTGGGCAGAGCTCGGGGTCGCGAAATTGCAGCGGCGACAGGTTGATGGAGAGCACCAGATCCGGCGCCGCCACCTGCCAGCGGGCCAGCTGGGCACAGCCCTGTTCCAGCATGTGGCTGCCGAGCAGGCCGATGAGCCCCAGCTCCTCCGCCAGCGGGATGAACTCGTCCGGCGAGATCATGCCGAGCTCGGGGTGGGGCCAGCGGCAGAGCAGCTCGGCCCCGTGCAGCTGGCTGGTGCGGGTGCTGATGATGGGCTGGTAGACTGCAGTCAGCTGGCCGGATTTGATGGCCAGCGGCAATTGGGCAGCGATCAGCTGGCGGCGCTTGAGCTTGGCATCGAGTTCGGGATCGAACAGGGTGCAGTGCTGCTGCTGGCGCTTGCCCTGGGCCAGCGCGGCTTCGGCGTGGCTCAGCAGGCGTTCGGCGTCGTTGGCCTTGCCGTGGGCGATGCCGAGGAACACCGGGATCTGGATCCTGTGCTCTTCCACCTGGTAGGGCACCATCAGTGCCCCCTGCAGGCGGCGGCTCCAGCTGGTCAGCGGCTCGCTCAGCTCGGGCAGCAGCATGGCAAAGTCGTCGGCGGCGACCCGGCACACCAGCGACTGGGGCGGGGCCAGCTGTTGCAGGCGGCGGGCCACCTGATTGAGCAGTCGGTCGGCGACCCGGATGCCGAAGCGGTCGTTGATCTCGCGAAAGTGCTGCAAATCGACCAGCACCAGGCTCGCCTTGCGGGCACCGAGATGACGGCTGGTCTGCAGAAAGTGGGAGAGCTTGAGCAGGCCGGTCAGGCTGTCGTAGTGCTGCTCCTGCTGCAGCTGAGCCTGGGTGGTGCGCAGCCCGGTGATGTCGCGGCTCAGGGTGAGGATGCCGAGGGAGTGGCCCTCGTCATCCGGCACATCGACCCGGGTCACTTCCAGATGGCGGCCCTGGCCGTTGGCGTCCACCAGGCAGTATTCACCGCGTCCCATCGGCAGCTCGGTGGAGAGGCGGTGGGCGACCCGCTGGCCGAGCGCCTCGCTCGCCACCATGCCCATGAAGTCGAGAAAGGCCTGGTTGCAGTCGATCAGCAGCCCCTGGTGGTCTTCCAGCCGGATCGGATCCGGGATGGCGTCCAGCAGACGGCGCTGCAGCAGCTGCTGCTGGCGAAAGGTCTGCTCCAGCTCCTTGCGCTGGCCAATTTCATTGACCATGCCAAACAGGGCCACCGGTTTGCCTTGTGCATCGTAGAGCGGGATCTTGTGGATCTCCATCCAGCTGGTGGCATCGCCGCTGCTGCAGTGCAACTGCTGATAGAGCAGCGGTTTACCCTCCGCCAGCAGGTGCAGATCCTCTTCCCGAAAGATGTCGCCCCAGGGCATGTCGGCATCGGTCTTGCCGATGAGATCCGCCGGTTGCGGCAGACCCGCCTGCTCCGTGAAGGCGCGGTTGGCAAACAGGTAGCGCCCATCCGTATCCCGGCAGAAGATATTCATGGGTAGCTGGTCGATGATCTGCTGCAGCAGGGGCAGGGTGAGCAAGGAGTTCACACAGACACTCACGGGGGAAATTTCGAGCAAATCTATGATAGCAGGCTGGTTTTGTAAAGCTTGGGTTAAGGCTGACTCATTTCTGCCGATCCCTGCTGACAGTCTGTGTCGCTGACGCCATAATAGCCGCCGGTCGGCCGATGGCCGGATTATATGGATGAGAGAAGCAGCATGAAAAAGATTGTGGGAGTAGCACTGGCCCTGTTGATGGCCGGTTGTGCCAGCGACAACAATGGCGGCGAACAGTACCGCTATACCCCGCCGGTAGCCAAGGCGACCAACAACACCCAGGAGATGCAGATCCCGGTGGATCTGGTGTGGGCCCGTGCCGAGAAGTGGTTTGGCGATCACGGTCTTAACATCGAGAACAGCCAGCGCGGCTCCGGCCTGATGACCGCCAACGTCGAGAATTCGGCCGACGGTCTGGAGTGGCTGGATTGCGGTACCATGGGTTCCAAGGTCGCACTGGGCAACCCCAACCTGCAGATCAACCTGATCATCACCCAGAGCGGCAACAACAGCGTGGCGACCGTCAACGTCAAGGGCAACACCCAGCTCTACTTCGTCGAGTCCTCCGGCGAGCGGGTACTGGCACCCTCCATCACCCCGGTGTGCGTCTCCCGCGGCAGCCTGGAACAGAGCCTGTTCTCCACCCTCGGCAATTAAGTCGCGCTGAGTGCCAGCAAAAACCCCGTTGCCTGCAACGGGGTTTTTGTTTGTGGGCCGCTAGCCGGGCAGGGCCGGCCAGCCCTGCTGGCGAAAGCGGCCTGGTGCCATCCCGCTCGACTGCTTGAATGCCTTGGCAAACGAGGCCTCCGACTGATAGCCGACCCGCTGCGCCACCTCGCCGAGGGGGAGCTGATCCGGGTGGCGCAGCAGCTCGGCCGCCCGCACCATCCGCACCCGCACCATGAACTCCCAGACGCTGCAGCCCAGCCGTTGGCGAAAGTGGCGAAAATAGGTGGCGCGGGACATGGCGGCCAGCGCCGCCAGTTCATCCACGCTCCAGGGGTGAGCCGGATCGGCCAGCATGGCCTGCAGCGAGCCCCCCAGCCTGGGGTCCTGCAGGGCACCGACCAGCCCGAGCGCCCCGTGCGGATCGCTGGCATGGGCCCGCAGCCCCATGGCCAGCAGCACCTGGCTGAGGGCCGTCAGCACTGCCCCCGAGCCCTGCTGTTCGCGCAGCAGCTCCTGGTGGATCAGGCTGAGCACCAGGCTCAGCGCCTGTTGCGACTCGCTGGCGAGCAGCGGGATGCAGAGCGGGCTGGGCAGGGCATCCAGCAACAGCGGCCGCAGCGGCCCCTGATAGCGGTACTCGCCGCACAGAAACTCCACCTGATCGCCGCCATCGCCCCTTAGCGGCAGCAGCCCGTCGCCCGGCTCGGCCAGGGTCAGGGTGTCGCCTTCGCGCCAGATGGTATGGGGCTCGCCACCGGGCAGCAGCAGCAGATCGCCCGGTCGCAGGACCACGTCATCGCCCTGCGCCGTGCTGACCCGGATCTCTCCTTTCATCAGCAGGTGGAACGGCATCACCCCGGCCGGGCTCTGTTCGTGGGGCAGTCTGAAACCGCCTCGATAGAGGCAGCGCACGTCGAACGTGCCCTGGATGCCGGCCTGGCTGATCAGCTGGTCTATCTGGTTCATGATTCTATTTGACTGTTATTTGCGTCTTTAAAGTATTAAACGACTCACATCTCGATGCAATACTGGCTTCATCGAGCAGGCAGGGGCCTGTTCTGCCAAACCGGAGAGTCAAGATGCAAGACTGGGATCAATACCGTAAACAATTGATGGGCCGCGTCATGGAGCTGGGCACCCTGAGCCCGGATACCCTCAAGGGCTATCAGCAGCTGTCGGCCGCCGGCAGCAAGAGCGGCGTGCTCGATGGCAAGACCCGCGAGCTCATCTCGCTGGCGGTGGCCGTCACGACTCGCTGCGATGGCTGCATCGCCGTCCATGCCGATGCCGCCCTCAAGCAGGGTGCCAGCCGTGCGGAGATCGCCGATGCACTGGGCGTCGCCGTTGCCATGAACGCCGGGGCCGCCATGGTCTATTCCGCCCGGGTGCTGGATGCCATCGATCGCTGAGGCTGTGCGGGGCCGGCTGCAGCCGGCCCCTGAGGAGTAAGGATGTTGATATTCAATCGCTTGCTGGCCGTGCTCGCGGGTGGTGATCGTCTGGGCGCGACCCTCTGCCGGATTGCCGTCGGGGTCGTGTTCATCTGGATCGGGCTCTTGAAGTTCATCCCCTACGAGGCGGACAGCATCACCCCTTTCGTGGCCAACAGCCCCTTCATGTCGTTCTTCTATGAACTCCGGACCAGTATCGTCAGCACCTTAATCACGAGGGGGAGCTGGTGCCGGAAAACCGGGCCTGGCACGAGCAGAACAACACCTATGGCTACTCCCATGGCCTGGGCGTGGTGGAACTGGTGTTCGCCCTGCTGATCCTGGCCAATTTCCGTTTTCCCCTGCTGGGATTGATCGGGGCCCTGATGGCGTTTCTGACCCCCTTCGTCACCTTCAGCTTTCTGGTGTTCACCCCGGAAACCTGGGTGCCGGCGCTGGGGGATGCCCACCACGGTTTCCCCTATCTGTCGGGAGCGGGGCGGCTGGTGCTGAAGGACATCATGATGCTGGCGTGTGGTTACATCGCCATGGTGGATTCGGCCAGGACCCTGCTGGCCAGACGTGGATGAGTGACCCTGCCTGCCGTTTGCCGCACCCTCTCGGGTGCGGCTTTTTTATGGGGCGCGAGGCATGCATAAAAAAGCCCCCGGCGGGGCCGGGGGCTTTCAGAAGGTTGCCGCGTTAGCGGGCGACGTCGCCGTGAAACAGCGTCTGCTCGCCGGCTTTGAGCACATAGCCCTTCCAGGGGAAGAGGGTGTAGCCGCTGCCTTGCCACGACCAGTTGCCTTCCGCCCCCTGGCGGGTGAGCAGGTGCTGCTCACCGCTCGGCAGGGTCAGCTCGGCCTGGCTCTGATCGGCGTTGAACAGCACGAAGGCGCTGCTGGTCTGGCCGGCATCGGTCGGGTTGAGCCGGATGCCCTGCTCGAACAGCCGCACACACTGCTTGGTCAGCGCCGACCACTGATAGCCCGCACTGCCGATGCAGCCATGGCTGTCGCGATCACTGCCAACCAGATGTTGTTCCGGGGTACTGCAGGCCGCCAGCAGCAGGGAGGCGGCCATCAGGGTCAGGGTGCGCATGCTTACTCCTTGGCGTCCCGTTCGATGACGATATTGGAGAAGCCCAGCTCCTTGAAGTAGTTCTCCCGGTAATCCTTCACGCTCTTCTTGTCACGCCGGCACACCTGGGCCAGCTGCTCTTCCATGGCGTGGAAGCTGGCCAGGTTGATCCCCTCGGCAGCGGCAATGGCATCGTAGATGCTGTTGAACTTGTCGTTGGCGTAGCCAATCTCTTTGGTTTTTTTGCCGTAGGTGTAGGTAATCTTGAACGCCATGGCGTTATTCCTTTGATTTGGTCTGCTTGCGCTGGACGTACAGATAGAGGCTCTCGACCTTCTCTCTGGCCCAGGGGGTCTTGCGCAAGAACTTCAGGCTGGACTTGATGCTGGGGTTATCGGTGAAGCAACGGATATTGATCTGCTGCCCCAGCTCTTCCCAGCCATAGTGCGCGACCAGGGCGGTGACGATGGCTTCCAGGGTCAGCCCGTGCAGCGGGTTGTTCTTCTGCGAGGAGGCGGGCTGCTCGCTCATGCCTGCGCCGCCAGCTTGGCAAAGGGCTGACCCATGCGGGTGGTGACCCCGTTGGCCAGATGAGGCTCGAAACCGGCCAGCATCCCCGGGCCAAACAGACAGACCACGGTACTGCCCAGCTTGAACAGGCCCATCTCGGCACCTTTTTGCAGGGTGATGGCTTCGTCGCCGCTGTAATCCCAGCGCACGACGCGCTTCTCTTTGGTCGGCGCTATGTTGCCGGCCCAGATGGTCTCGATGCTGGCCACGATAGTGGCACCGACCAGCACCAGCGCCATGGGGCCGTGGGGGGTGCGGAAGGTGGCGACCACCCGCTCGTTGCGGGCAAACAGGTTGGGCACGTTCTCGGCGGTGAGCGGGTTGACGGAGAAGAGATCCCCCGGCACGAACACCATGCTCTCCAGCACGCCATCCAGCGGCATGTGGATGCGGTGATAATCCTTGGGCGCCAGGTAGATGGTGGCGAAGTCGCCATCCTTGAACGGCGCCACCAGATCCTCATAGCCGCCCAGCAGCTCGCGGGCGCTGTAGTCGTGGCCCTTGGCCTGGATGATGCGGCCCTGCTGGATCGGACCGAGCTGGCTGACGGTGCCATCCACCGGTAGCGCCAGGGTCATGGCATCCTCGACCAAGGGGCGGATCCCCGGCTTGAGTTCACGGGTGAAGAATTCGTTGAAGCTCTTGTAGTGGGCCGGACTCTCGTGCAGCGCCTCGCTCATGTCGACCTGGTACTGCTTGATAAAGGCCTCGATCACCCTGGTGGTGAGGTTGCCTGCTTCGGCAGCTGCAAGTTTGCCGACCAGGCGGGAGAGGGCGTGTTTGGGCAGACAGTATTGACCGGCAATTTTCAGGTTGTCAGTAATGCTCATGTTCATCATCAAGGTAGGTTGAATAGGGTCACAGCCGCGCCTGTTGGCGACCGTGACGGGCTTCCTGCATGGTTTCCAGGATGCGGTGATAGTTGTGGAAGCGATCGGCGCTGATGGCGCCACTGTCGACGGCGGCCCGCAGGGCGCAGCCGGGATCGTCCTTGTGGGTGCAGTCGCGGAACTTGCAGCCACCCAGGTAGTCGCGAAACTCGACGAAGCACCAGGTGATGCGGTCGGCTTCCAGATGCCAGAGGGCGAACTCGCGGATCCCGGGGGAGTCGATGAGATCGCCGCCGCTCGGGAAGTGATAGAGCCGCGCCGTGGTGGTGGTGTGCTGGCCAAGCCCCGAGTTCTCGGAGATCTCGCCGGTGAGCACATCCAGCCCCGGCATCAGGGCATTGGTGAGCGACGACTTGCCGACCCCGGACTGGCCGACGAAGATGCTGATCTTGTCGGTCAGGGCGGCTTTCAGTTCATCGAGCCCTTCGCCGCTCTCGCAGCTTACCAGCAATACCTCGTAACCGAGCTTGCGGTAGGTGGCGAGCTGACGCTCGATACGGGCACGGGCCGCGTCATCGAGCATGTCGACCTTGTTCAGCACGATCAGGGGGCGGATCTCCACATCCTCGGCGGCCACCAGATAGCGGTCGACGATGTTGGTGGAGAACTCGGGCATCACCGCCGAGACGATGATGATCTGGTCGATGTTGGCGGCGATGGGTTTGACCCCGTCGTAGAAGTCAGGCCGGGTCAGCACCGAGTGACGCGGATGCACCGCCTCGATGACGCCGGCAGTCGCGGCATTGAGGCCGGGACGCCACACCACCTTGTCGCCGCACACCAGGCTGCTGATGCTGCTGCGCCGCAGGTTGCTGCGGTGGATGGCACCATCGCTCGCCTCGACGTCTGCGTGCTGACCAAAACGGCTGATCACCACCCCTTCGATGGCCGGGCCAAACAGGGTGTCATCCACGACCGTGGTGTGCTCTTTTTGCAGCCGCCGCTCGCGGTTGGCCTGGACGCGCCTTTGTTGACCCAGATTGAGTTTTGCTTTCTTTGCCACTCGATTCGCCAGTTTATGAACAGATCCAAAGCCAGTATGATACATGCAAATTGGCAAAATTCCGCCATTCCTCCCAATAGAGAGAGCAATCATGACAGTCAGCGCGCAGAACCTGGTATGGATCGACATGGAGATGACGGGTCTGGACCCCGAACAAAATGTGGTACTGGAGATCGCCACCATCGTCACCGACAAGGACCTGAACGTGCTGGCCGAAGGGCCGGTCATCGCCATTCACCAGAGCGACGAAGAGCTGGCCAAGATGGACGACTGGAACGTCAACACCCACACCAACAGTGGTCTGGTGGCCCGGGTCAAGGCGAGCCAGCACGATGAGGCGAAAGCCGTCGCCGAGACCCTCGAGTTCATTCGCCAGTGGGTGCCCGAGCGTACCAGCCCGCTGTGCGGCAACAGCATTGGCCAGGATCGTCGCTTCATGGTCAAGCACATGAGCGATCTGGAAGCCTTCTTCCACTATCGCAACGTGGACGTCAGCACCATCAAGGAGCTGGTGCGCCGCTGGCAGCCGGCGCTGCTGGACCAGTTCAAGAAGAGCGGTACCCATCAGGCGCTGGACGACATCCGCGAATCCATTGCCGAACTGCAGTTTTACCGCAGCCACGTCTTCAAGATCTGAGTCTGCGGCAAGGGCTTGTGCTCTCCCGGTTGCTAAAATCGACAGTTCGACCAGCTTTTGAGCGAACGCGCGCAACCAGACAAAAAAGCCCTTGCAATTGGAATGTCTGCTCTTATAATTCGGCTCCCGTACAGTAGCGCAAGCAACCAAATGCTGTACGGCCGTTTTAAGGTAGTTGCGGGAATAGCTCAGTTGGTAGAGCACGACCTTGCCAAGGTCGGGGTCGCGAGTTCGAGTCTCGTTTCCCGCTCCAATCTCTCTTCGAAGTTCTCATCATCCCTTTGAATTGCCCATCATATCGCGCCGCGATGATTTGCCGTGTCCGGCGTTCAGCCAGATCAGGCCCATGTCTTCTGTAGCCGCTTCGTGCGCAGGTGCTGGGGAGGGCTGTGGTTATAGGCAAGCTTATGATTGTCGTGGGGAGGGTTGCTGTTGCTGCGGGCAGGCTTGTGAGCGTGGCGGGGAAGGGGAAACGGTGGGCAAAAAAATAGGAGGGCCGATGGCTCCTCCTACAGGCTCACTGGCGTGGCTTAGAGCAGGGTAACGTTCTCAGCCTGAGGGCCTTTTTTGCCCTGGGTCACAGTGAACTGGACTTTTTGACCTTCAGCCAGGGTCTTGAAACCGGCGCTCTGGATGGAGGAGAAGTGAACGAAAACGTCCGGTCCCTGGGATTGCTCGATGAAGCCAAAACCCTTGGTCTCATTGAACCATTTTACTTGGCCGGTGCGAATGTCAGACATGTGGTAAGTCCTATCTATAACAAAATGAAACTAAGCCTTGTTGGGCAGCATTTGCCTAGAAATCAGGGGTTGAAGCATGACTGACCACGTCAATTTGTCCCAGTAGCATGTAGAACAATCCCTGTCTAAAGCACAAACGATTGTACGTGAGCGCGATCCCTTGTCAATTTGGCACTTTTCATTTTTTGAGCAAGCTAAAAATATTGTGAACTCAGCGGCTTATTTCATGGATTCAGGTCAAAAAAACGGGAGGCACCAGGCCTCCCGTTGTTTCATTCCTTGAGGGCGAATCCTTCGCCCTGTCGGTCGTAGCGGTAGATGGCCTGACCGTAGGAGCGGATCTCGACCCGCTGGATGCGGCGGGTATCATCGATCAGGATGAACACGGCCCGGCCCGATTGCAGGCGGGTCAGCGGCCGATCAGGCCCTTCGATGGCGATCAGGCGGCTGAGCTCGGCGCCCGGCAGCTCGAACTTGCGGAAGATGGAGTAGAGGGTCTCGCCGGCTTGCACGTCGTGCTGCAGCCAGGTGCCATCCACCTTCTCTTCGACCGGTTTGGCTGCGGCCGGTGCACTGCCTGTGGTGCCGTTGCCGACGGTGAGGGCCTGCGCCGGTACGGCGATGGGGACCGCCAGCGAACCGGACGGCGCTGCTTTGGGCGCGGGGACGGCCGGCTCCCAGGCCAGCACCAGCAACCAGAGCGGGATCAGGATCAGCAGCCCTATGGTGTGCTTGCGCGGCAGCGGGCTCGCCAGCTTGAACTTGCCTGTTTTGGCTTCCTGGCCGCGTTGGCCAAGTCCGCTCATGCCCTGGCCGATGCGTTGACGCAGGGGCAGGGTGGCGGCATTGATACGATGGAGCAGGGATCCTTGTGATTCGTCTTGGCGACGCTGCTGGGCTCGTCTGTTGTGGCCACGGGGGCGACGGTCCGGGGTGGGCACGGCATTTACCTCTCACTACATTGCCTGCCATCAGGCAAATTCGTGCCTATGGTAAACGGACTCGCCCCCGAGGGGGAGAGTCCTGAGGTGGAAAATTATCAGCTGAGACGAAATTGTCCCAGTAATTGCTGTAAACGCTCGGCCGCCTGGCGCAACGCCTGACTGGCTTTGGCCGTTTCGGTCGCATCCAGTGCGATGTCGTTGGCCAGTGCGTTGGTTTTTGACAGGTTGCCGGAGACGGTCTCGGAAACCGAGCTCTGCTCTTCGGCAGCGGAGGCGATCTGGTAGGTCATGTCGTTGATGGTGGAGATGGCCTGATAGATGCTGCCGAGCGCCTCTTCTGCCAGATCCGCCTCGCCCACCGCCTGATGGGTCAGCTGCTGGCTCTGGTTGATGGCGTTGACCGCGTTGGCCGAGCTGTGGCGGATCTTCTCGATCAGCTCCTGGGTATTCTGCACCGCCTGCTGGGTGTTGCCCGCCAGCTTACGTACCTCGTCGGCCACCACCGCAAAGCCGCGGCCCTGCTCGCCGGCCCGGGCCGCCTCGATGGCGGCGTTGAGCGCCAGCAGGTTGGTCTGATCGGCGATCCCCTGAATGACGGTGAGGATGCTGGTGATCTGCTCGCTGTCGTGGGCCAGCCCCTCGACCACCTCGGCCCCCTTGCCAGCCTCGGCGGCCACCTTGTGCATCGACTGGATCACCTGCTGGAAGCGCACTTTGCCCTGATCCGCCGCCCCCTGGGCCTGCTTGGCCGAGTCGGCGGTGTTGTTGGCGTGGGTCGCCACCTCCTGGCTGACGTAGGACATCTCCTGCACCGCGGTCAGCATCTGCTCCATCTCCGCCTGGTGGTGCTGCAGGTTGGTATCGGTCTGGCCGGCGATGCGATCGGTGTCGCCGGCGTGACGGTTGACCTCGCTGGCGGTCTTGAGCACATCCCCCAGCAGCACCTGCAGCTTGTCGATGAAGCGGTTGATGCCCTTGGCCAAGTCCCCCAATTCATCGCGGGACTGGGTATTGAGCCGCTTGGTTAGATCTCCCTCGCCATCGGCGATGTCATCCACCAGGCTGACCATCTGGCGGATGGGGCCGGTGATGCTGCGGGCAATGACCAGCATGGTGGCCAGCGCCAGCACCAGCACGACGACGGCGCCCACCAGTTGCTGGGTCATGGCGGCCCGGTTCATGTCGCTCAACTGGGCTTCCAGCTGGTCGGCCTCGGCCAGCACCACCTTGTAGGGCAGGGTGACGATGATGGCCCAGTTGCGGCTCATGCCCGGCACCGCGATGGGTACCGAGATACGAAAAGCATCGTCGAGCTCCTGGCGCTGAACCTCGGGTTTGAGGTACTGCTGCCAGCCGTTGCCGAGCAGCTTGTCGGCGCGGCTGCCGAGCAGGCTGTCATCACCGCTGGTGCCGGTGATGACGCCGGCGGCGCTGACGATCAGGGTCTCTCCCTTGCCGTCATAGATGTTGCTGTTGAGGGACTGGGCCTGACGGCTGATGGAGTCCACTGCCAGATCGAGCGCGGCGATCCCCTTGAACTGGCCACCCACCATGATGGGGGTGGTGATGGTGCTCACCAGCACCTGCTGGCCGTTGATGTCCACCTTGAAGGGGTCGATGAGGCAGGAGCGTCCCTCCCGTTTCGGGCAGGCGTAGTAGTCGTTGGCCGGATTGCCGAACTCATCCGGATCGCTCTTCTCGATAGAGAGCAGCAGGTCGGTGCCTATGCTCTCCTTGTCGCGATAGAAATAGGGCACGAAGCGCCCCTTGCTGTCACTGCCCAGCGCCGTCTGGCCGGCGAAGCTGGCATCCTGGCCGTCGAAGCCGTTGGGTTCGAAGCCGGCGAAGGCGCCGTAGAGCTGGGGTTCGAGGGCGAGCTGGGCCTTGAGCAGATCGGTGGCCTGCTGGCGATCCAGCGGCAGCTTGCCCTCCTGCTGCAGGGCGAGGGCGCTGGCCATCTGCTGGGTATAGGAGAGCCCCTTTTGCAGCAACTGGGTGATGGTGGCGGCCTCGGCACGGGCGTTGGCGCTGACCTTCTGCCATGCCTCCTGCTGCAGGGCGGCGCGGCTGGAGCTGATGGTCAGCTTCTGGGTCTGTTGACCCGAGTACTGGTTGAGCAGGATCAGGATGACCAGGGCGGCGGTCATGGCGATCCCGGCCATCACCAGAATGCGATTCTGGATAGAACGGAACTGCATCGTCTCTTCCTTGTTGGTGAGCGTTATTTGGATATCGGCCGGAGGAGGCAGCTCTCCAACACTTGTCATAGCAAAACGGAAACCGGGATTTTGTTTTGCGATCCCCTTCAAATATCAGGCGGCAAGCGGCTGGGACGCCTGTGCAACCCCCTACTTTTGCCCGCTGCGGCTGCATGGTTTTCCCATCCGTCATTGTCGGTGCTAAAATGCGACGGTTTTTTTAACGAATTGGCCCAAGGCCCTCTACACAAGGCTTAAAGATGAAAGTCAAAACCCGTTTTGCTCCCAGCCCGACCGGCTTTTTGCATGTCGGCGGTGCCCGTACCGCACTCTATTCCTGGTTGTTTGCAAAGAACCAGGGCGGTGAGTTCGTGCTGCGTATCGAGGATACCGACCTGGAACGTTCCACTCAGGAGGCGATCGACGCCATCATTGAGGGCATGGAATGGCTGGAGCTGAACTGGGATGAGGGCCCCTACTACCAGACCAAGCGCTTCGATCGCTACAACGGGCTGATCGACGAGATGCTGGCCGACGGCCGTGCCTACAAGTGCTACTGCTCCAAGGAGCGGCTGGAAGCGCTGCGCGAAGGCCAGATGGCCAACGGCGAGAAGCCCCGTTATGACGGCAAGTGCCGCGACCACGCCCACGATCACCCGGCCGATGCGCCGCACGTCATTCGCTTCCGCAACCCGACCGAAGGCTCCGTAGTGTTCGATGACCACGTCCGTGGCCGCATCGAGTTCGCCAACACCGAGCTCGACGATCTGATCATCCGCCGTACCGACGGCGCGCCGACCTACAACTTCTGTGTGGTGGTCGATGACTGGGACATGGAGATCACCCACGTGGTGCGTGGCGAAGACCACATCAACAACACCCCGCGCCAGATCAACATCTACAAGGCGCTGAACGCGCCGGTACCGGAGTTTGCCCACGTCTCCATGATCCTGGGTGACGACGGTGCCAAGCTCTCCAAGCGCCACGGTGCAGTCTCCGTGATGCAGTACCGCGACGACGGCTACCTGCCGGAAGCGCTGCTGAACTATCTGGTGCGTCTGGGCTGGTCCCACGGCGATCAGGAGATCTTCAGCCTGGACGAGATGATCAAGCTGTTCAGCCTGGATGCCATCTCCAAGTCTGCCTCCGCCTTCAATACCGACAAGCTGCTGTGGCTGAACAACCACTACATGCGCAGCCTGGATCCGGCCTATGTGGCCAAGCATCTGGCCTGGCACATGGCCGATCAGAAGATCAACACCAACAAGGGCCCGGCGCTGGCCGACGTGGTCACCCTGCTGGCCGAGCGCTGCAACACCCTGGTCGAGATGGCGGCCCAGAGCCGCTACCTGTTCGAAGAGTACGAGGCCATCGACGAAGCGGCTGCCAAGAAGCACCTGCGTGGCGTGGCTGCCGAGCCGCTGACACTGGCCAAGACCAAGCTGGCTGCTCTGGATAGCTGGACCACCGAAGCGCTGCATGAGCTGATTGAAGCCACTGCCGCCGAGCTGGGTCAGGGTATGGGCAAGGTCGGTATGCCGCTGCGTGTGGCGGTCACCGGTCTCGGTCAGTCCCCTGGCATCGACGCCGTGATGGCGCTGGTGGGCAAGGAGCGGGTTCTTGCCCGCATCGACCGAGCTTTGGCGTATATCGAAGCGCGCATGGCCGCCGAATAAGCGCCAGCCAGTGCTTGCGAAAGGGCTCCCGTACGGGGGCCCTTTTTTATGGCTTTGTCCCAGTTATGTGTTGAAAGGCTAACCTTGAAGTAGGTCATCACCTTGAGGGCCGCCATCATGGATACCCAAGCCTTTCAACAGCTACTGTCCCTCTTCCCATTGCTCACTTTGCGTCAGCGTCGTCTCGCGCAACAGGAACTCACCACCCCTCACCCCATCACCTCGTTGGCCACTCAACTTCCCGCATGCCAATGCTGCCCTCACTGTCAGGCCGAGGCCACACAACTAGCTCCCTGGGGCTGGTCTCGAGGGCTGCGCCGTTATCGCTGCAAGCAGTGTCTGCGCACCAGTTCCGTTCTCACCAACACGCCTCTCGCTCGACTTCGCAAGCCACAATGCTGGGAAGACTATGCACAGGCCCTCATCGACGGTCTGACCGTCCGGCAGGCGGCGCTCCGCTGTGGGGTCGGTAAAAACACCGCCTTTTTGTGGCGTCACCGCTTCCTGAAGGCCATGGCTAGCCACCAGGCAGTACGGGAAGAGGGTATCGTCGAGGTTGATGAGACCTTCTTCCTGGAATCCTTCAAAGGCCAGCGCGGATTACCCCGCCCGGCCCGCCAGCGTGGCGGCAAAGGCCGTACCCGAGGCACAGGGCCGGATTACATCCCAGTGATGGTGGTGCAAGACAGAGCAGGCCACCTGGCTGACTTCCAGTTGGAACAGTTGAATGCCAAGGCGGTGAAGGCGGTGCTTGAGCCGCTTATCGCCCCGGATGCCGTCCTGTGCAGCGATGGCGCTGGGGTGTATGCCAGTTTCAGCAAGTCGCAGGGCATGACCCACCAAGTGGTGCACAATCGTGCGGGAGAGCGAGTGGTGGGGGCGTATCACATCCAACATGTGAACGGGTACCACAGGCGATTGAAGGAGTGGATGGAGCGGTTCCATGGGGTCGCGACCCACTATCTGAGGAATTATCTGGGTTGGCGCAGGATGTTGGAGCGCTATGGGCGGGGAGTAAATATCTCACGCTGCTTGCATGAGGCGCTGGGGCGCCCCATGCAACACGTAATTGGGACATAGCCTTTTTTATGGGGATCGACCGGATCACCATATAGATATATTTCTTATGTCACTTATTGCCTGCCAACCGCAACTGATTATACTGCGCACCTGAATGTAACCTTGCTGAAACAATATGCTAACCAATCGTAATGAATTGATATGCGTATCTGCTTGCGTGCATTCTTATGGAAGGTTTGCCTGTATAAATATTTATGCTTGAAATGATCCATTAAAAGCTTGTTTGTGCATTTTATTGGGGTATTCTTGCGCCCGTTTTGCCGGGCGAGAGCATGGATATGCAGGCTTGCCTGGCTAAGGAAAAGTAACATTAAGGCTGTAGACCATGCTGGAAAAGACTCTGCAAGCACCTGCGCTCAATACCCGCCGCAACGTGCTGATGTTCCTGGTCCCGTCACTCATCGGGATCCTGCTGTTCATGACCCCCGTCATCTATGACGGAAACGTCACCATTCCCGTGGCCGTGCTGGCGAAGCTGGTACAAACGGTGTTTGCCGATTATCTGGTGGCCATGGTCAGCGCCATCATCACCACCACCATGCTGATGACGCTGGTAGCCTGGCTGTTCAAGCCGGCGATCCTGGTCAGGCGCCCCTTCCTCAACAGCCTGTTCAACGTCTCTCCCTTCTGGGCCTGCGTTCGGGTACTGGGCGGCATCTTCGTGTTGCTGACCTTCTTCGAGGCGGGCCCGGCGGCCCTGCGCTCCGATGCGACCGGCGGCCTGGTGCTGCATGATCTGCTGCCGGTGCTGTTCTCCGTCTTCATCTTCGCCGGCCTGCTGCTGCCCTTGCTGCTCGATTTCGGTCTGCTGGAGTTTGTCGGCACCATGATGACCCGCATCATGCGCCCGGTGTTCCGTCTGCCCGGTCGCTCCGCGGTGGACTGTTTCGCCTCCTGGCTGGGGGATGGCAGTGTCGGCATCCTGCTGACCAGCAAACAGTACGAAGGCAAGTTCTACACCCAGCGGGAAGCGGCCGTCATCGGCACCACCTTCTCTGCCGTCTCCATCACCTTCTGCCTGGTGGTGATCTCCCAGGTTCGGCTGGAGCACATGTTCGTGCCCTTCTACCTGACCGTCTGCCTGGCCGGGGTGGTAGCCGCCATCGTGGTACCGCGTTTGCCGCCGCTCTGCTGGAAGAAGGATGTCTACAGCGACGGAACTCCCCTGTGTCGCAAGCAGGAGTCTGTGCCGCACCAGCACAGCGTGCTGAGCTACGGCTATGAACGGGCCCTGACCAAGGCCGAGGGCATGACCGACATGGGGGCAGTGGCACGGGAAGGGGTGAAGAATGCGCTGGACATGATCTTCGGCGTGCTGCCGGTGGTGATGGCCATCGGCACCTGCGCCCTGATGCTGGCAGAGCACACCTCCATCTTCAACTGGCTGGGTGCCCCCTTCGTACCCTTGCTGGAGCTGCTGCAACTGCCGGAGGCGGAAGCGGCCTCCAAGACCATCATGGTGGGTTTTGCCGACATGTTCATCCCGGCGGTGCTGGCTTCCACCATCGAGAGCGACATCACCCGCTTCGTGATCGCTGCCATGTCGGTGACCCAGCTCATCTACATGTCGGAAGTGGGCGCCCTGCTGCTGGGCAGCAAGATCCCGGTCAAGTTGTGGGAGCTGTTCGTGATCTTCCTGCTGCGTACCCTGATCACCCTGCCGGTCATCGCCGGGGTGGCGCACCTGCTGTTCTGATCCGGCTCGCGCCTTGTCACACGGTCAACCTCGGTTGGCCGTTTTTTATGGCCGGCATTAGACCAAAGTGAGTCTTTTACTGGCCTTGTTTTTACATTAATGTAACAGGCTGCAAAAACACGCCAGCCGAGCAGTAGGCACGTCCAACCTATGTGGCCAGGAGTCACCCCATGACCTCACTGCTCAGCTACCGGGCCGGTCCCTGCGATCAGCCGCTGCTTCACCAGACCATAGGCGCCTACCTGCAACAGATCGCGGAACGTTTCCCCGACCGGCCAGCAGTGGTGGTGCGCCACCAGCAGATCCGCTGGAACTACCGTGAATACCTGACCCAGATAGACAGGTTGGCGCTGGGCCTGCTGGCGCTCGGGATCCGGCCGGGGGATCGGGTCGGCATCTGGTCGCCGAACAACATCGAGTGGTGCCTGGTACAATTTGCCACGGCCCGCATCGGGGCCATCATGGTCTGCATCAACCCCGCCTACCGCAGCTACGAGCTGGCCTTTGCCATCAACAACGTGGGCTGTCGGGCCCTCATCTGTGCCAGTGCATTCAAGGGCTGCGACTACCTCGCCATGCTGGGGGAGTTGGCGCCAGAACTAGAGCATTGCCCACCCGGCCGCCTCGCATCATCCCGGCTGCCGAGCCTGGAGATGGTGATCCGGCTCGGGGAGGAGCAAAGCGCCGGCATGCTCAACTTTCCCGAGGTGCTGGCACTGGGCGACCGGCAGGACCCGGGCTGGCTGGCCCGGGTGGCGGCCACCCTCAACCCCGATGACGCCATCAACATCCAGTTCACCTCGGGTACCACGGGCAACCCCAAGGGGGCCACCCTCAGCCACAGCAACATCCTCAACAACGGCCGCCAGGTGGCACAAGGCATGGCGTTCAGCGAGCAGGACCGGCTCTGCATCCCGGTGCCGCTCTACCACTGTTTCGGCATGGTGCTCGGCAACCTGGCCAGCATCAGCGTGGGGGCCTGTGCCCTGTTTCCGGCCGAAGCCTTCGATCCGGCGGCCACCTTGCGGATGGTGAGCGAGGAGCGCTGCACCGCCCTGCACGGGGTGCCGACCATGTTCATCGCCGAGCTGGAGCTGGCGGAGTTTGACCAGTTCGATCTCTCCTCCCTGCGCACCGGCATCATGGCCGGTGCCATCTGCCCCGAGCCCTTGATGCGCAAGGTGCAGACCCTGATGCACATGACCGAGGTGACCATCGCCTACGGCCAGACCGAGTGCAGCCCCATCAATCACATGACCGCCATCGATGCGCCGCTGGACAAGCGGGTCACCACGGTTGGCCGCGCCATCGGCCACACCGAGATCAAGCTGGTCGACCCGAGCGGAGAGATAGTCGCCATCGGCGAGCGGGGCGAGATCTGCTGTCGCAGCAACGGAGTGATGCAGGGTTACTGGCAGGATCCGGTCAAGACGGCGGAGACCATCGACCAGGAGGGGTGGCTGCACTCGGGGGACATCGGCATCATGGATGAAGAGGGCTATGTGCGGATCGTCGGGCGCAGCAAGGAGCTGATCATCCGCGGTGGCGAGAACATCTATCCGCGCGAGATCGAAGAGCGTCTGTACGATCATCCGGCGGTGCAGGATGCGGCAGTGTTCGGGGTCGACAGCGAGCGCTATGGCGAAGAGGTGTGCGCCTGGGTCAAGCTCAGACCCCGCCAGGAGGCCAGCGAGGAGGAGCTGAAACAGTTCCTGGCGGCCCGCATCGCCTATTTCAAGGTGCCCAGGTACATCCGGTTCGTGGAGGAGTACCCCATGACGGTGACAGGCAAGCTGCAAAAATTCAGGATGCGGGAGCTGATGAGTGACGAGCTGGCCCGCCAGCACGCCGAGGCGACGGGCTGAGTGGCGGTGACAACGGAAAAAGGGCCTGCGGGCCCTTTTTCGTCAGCGTCCAAGCGGATGGGGCTGTGCCGGTGTGCGGGGGCACTGCACCAGCAGCATGTGGGTGGTGAAGGTGCTGGTCTGGGGGAAGCCTGGGCGAAATCCCGTCACCGGATCGGCGACCCCCATGCTCATCTGGTGAGTGGTGATGGTGCGCTTGCTTCGATCGACTTGCTGATAGCCGTGGGGGCAGCTCAAGAGCGCCTGTTGCTGGCACTCCTCTGGCGCGCCGCACTCGATCTGGAAGCGTTGCTGAGCGGGATTGGCGGAGGGGAGTTCGCTGACGGTGGCGGGCTCCGGCAGCAGGGCGCAGCCGGACAGCAAGATGCTGCCCAGCAGACATATTCTGGGTGACATAAGAGGCTCGTCCTTGGTGAGACAAGAGAAGGGCCGGCCAGGATTCGGGTTTCCCGTGCCAGCCGCGAAGCGCGGATCAGCGCGGGGTGATGCCCATGTCGACCGGACACTGGATGGTCAGGGAGTGGACCGTGTTGGCGACGCGATAGGGCTTGGCTGCCTTGTAGACCTTCTTGTCTTCGTCGTAGCTGCCCCCCAGATACTGGGTGCTGTAGAGCGTCTGCTGGCGGCGATCGGTCTCCTTGTAGCCCTGCGGGCAGGTCTGGTTGGCCTGCTGGAAGCAGGCCGTCATGCTGCTGCACTCGATGTAGAAGCCGCGCTGGCTGGCATCGGCCAGGTGCACCGGGGTAACGGTGGGGGCGGGGGGAGACAGCAGGGAGCAGCCGGACAGCGTCAGCGCGCCCAGCACAATGAGATGTTTTGACATAGATAACCTGAACAGTGTGGTGTGACAAAGAGTGAGGGGGAGTCTATTGCTCCCCCTTCGCTATAGGGGCACCGTTATAACCAGCCGGGGGCGCTCAGGCCAGCCCACAAATGTAAGAAAATATGACCCGGCCTAGGCCAACGCGGCCAGCAGGGCGGTTTCATCCACCTGATCCAGCTGCTCGGGGGCGAGGAAGCGCTCGGCATAGTCGCGCCAGATGCCGCTGCTGACAAACAGGGCAAACAGGGCGGGATCGATGTGTTGCTCGCGCACCATGCTCTGCATGATGGCCAGCGACTGGGAGACCGTCTTGCCCGATTTGTAGGGGCGATCGCTGGCGGTCAGCGCCTCGAAGATGTCGGCGATGGCCATGATGCGGGCGGGGATGCTCATCTGGCTGCCCAGCAGCTGGCGCGGATAGCCCTTGCCGTCCATCCGCTCGTGGTGGCCGCCGGCAATCTCGGGCACGCTGCGCAGATGGCGGGGGAAGGGGAGGCGTTCGAGCATGCGGATGGTCTGGATGATGTGCTCGTTGATCTTGTAGCGCTCCTCCTCGGTAAGGGTGCCGCGACCGATGGCGAGGTTGTAACGCTCGCCGCGGTTGTAGAGGTGAGTGGGCACTCGCACCTTGAAGCCCCAGGGATTGCGCTCGTCCAGCTGATCATGAACGGGGCGGGGGATGAGGTGGGCGGCCTTGTCCGCCAGCAGGGGTTCTACGCAGGGCAGTGGTGCGGCCGGCTCGTTCTGGCGCAGCTTGAGCTCCTCCCGGCTGATGCCGAGTCGATCGTCCAGGGTGCGCAGCCAGGTGCGGCTGGCGATGGCATCCAGCCTGGCCAGCTTCTCCGGTGCCATCCACTCACCGCCCAGGTTGCACTCGGCGACGAAGGCGAACTCCTGATCCAGGGTGCTCCAGAGCGGAGCCACCTCGCTCCTGGCCGCTTCCCGTTCGGACGCCGGCAGGCGGGCCGCCAGCGCCTCGATGTAGCCGTCGCACTTGAGCACCTCGAAGCGGGTGCGGATCTCGTGGATCCGGTCGTAGAGGGTCTCCAGCTTGGTGGCCTTGTCCACCACGAACTCGGGGGTGGTCACCTTGCCACAGTCGTGCAGCCAGCTGGCGATATGGATGGCCTCCCACTCCTCCTCGTTGAGCCGAAACTCGGCGAACGGCCCCTGCTGCTGGGCGCAGGCGGCCTCGGTCAGCATCCGGGTCAGCTCCGGCACCCGCTGGCAGTGGCCGCCGGTGTAGGGGCTCTTGGCGTCGATGGCGCCGGCCATCAGCTCGATGAAGGATTCCAGCAGCTGTTTCTGCTCCTCCAGCAGGCGCTGGTTCTCGATGGCGGAGGCCGAAGTGCCCGCCAGCGCTTCGATCAGGCTGATGCGCGAGGCCAGCTCGCGGGCCGGGCAGTCAGGCAGGATCAGCAGCAGGCAGCCGCTCAGCTCCTGGCGATGGTTGCGCAGCGGCTCGGCCACCAGCTGGCAGGGGCCGGGGAAGGGGCCCCAGTCGGCCAGATACTGCTGCCAACCACTCTGGTCGATGGCGAGGCTGAGCCGCTCGCCCCGGGCCAGCTCGCCAAACAGGGCCTGCTGCCAGCGGACCTGTCCGGCCGGCAGCGGCGCTTGGCGCCACAGCGCCTGTACCGCCACCATGCCCTGCTCCTGGGCCAGGTAGAGACAACCCCCTTCGGCCTGCACCGCGGCGATGGTCTCGTGCAGGATGCGGCTGAGCAGAGAGTCGAAGCGGTGTTCGGCCGCCAGCGCCCGCCCCATGTTCATGAAGTTGCCGAGGGTCAGCCGCATGCCGGACATGGTGCGGGCCAGATCATCGATCTCGCGGATGGCCGACTCGGGGACCCGGCTTTCGCCAAAATCGAAGTGCTGGATCCGCTCCGCCTCCTTGGTGAGCGCCAGCAGCGGGGTGGCGGTACGCCGCGAGACCAGCCAGATCACCGGCAGCAGCAACAGCAGGCCCGCCAGTGCCCAGCCCAGGTTGACCAGGGCTTCGTCCCGGGCCTGCTGATAGAGCTGGTCGGCCGAGACCAGCAGGGCGATGTGGAAGGGGGAGTCGGTCCCGAGGGGAGCGAGGTTGACCAGCCAGTCACTGCCATCGGTGGCGGTCAGGTTGAGCTCGGCCGGCTCGCTCAGCAGGGTGGGCTGGCTGATGATCCGCTGCTGCAGATCCGGCAGGGCCGGGTGGGGCAGGGTCGCCAGCATGGGCAGCTGGCTCAGCTGCTCGAAGCTGGGCAGGTGTCTGGGGTCGGCGGCCAGCAGGGTGGCGTACTCATCGAACAGGATCACCTGGCTCTGGGCGGGCAGCTGCAGCTTGCCGATCAGGGCCGACAGCCCCTCGACGCTGGTGTCGAGCCCGATCACGGCGCGCCGGTCGTCGCTCTCCACCGCCAGCGTCATGCCCGGCTCCTTGGTGGTGAAGAACAGATAGGGGCTGGTGGTGGCGATCCCCGCGCGCCAGCGGGCCTGCTTGTACCAGTCGCGGCTGCGGGGATCGTAGCGGTAGTTCGGCATGGGGCGGCGCTCGAGCAGGGTCAGCCGTTGATCGAAATAGAGAAATTCTCCCTTGCCCTGGCTGAGGCTCTGCACCAGCAGGGTACTGGCGGCCGGTACGCCCCCCAGCTGGGCTCGGGCCCGCTCGGTCAGCTTGCGCACCAGAAAGAAGTCGCCATCCTCGTAGCCGGCGTAGACGGCCCCATAGCTGGGGCTGTTGGCCAGCACCTCCGCCAGTTGCGGCAGGTAGGCCAGGCGTTCGGTCAACGTGGTCATGGCGGCCAGCTGGCCGCTGCGCAACAGGCTGAGCACATGCGGGCCGGTCGCTCGTTCAGCTGCAGGGCGAGGGCCAGCTGCTGGCGATACTGCAGGAAGTTCTGTCGCTCGTGCTCCAGTCCCTGGCGTGCCCCTTGCTGGAACTGCAAGGCGATGAGGGCGCTGCCGAGCAGGGTGAACAGCAGGATGAAGAGGGTGGCGATATGCACATAGAAGGGTTTACGACCTGGCCTGGCAGTTGTCATGGACACATCCTTGTCACACGGGCGATTGCAGAGACGATCAGCTTGCAGTGTGCCAACAGGATGACAGAAAACACAATAACCCATTCATGGATATCGGGATGTGGCTGACGGAAACGGCGCCTGCCGGGGCTCTCGGCGCTCGCTCTGGCCAATTTTGCCGGCTGATCAGGTGATTCATTCAGGTATCCCGTGCTACATTGCCCCACTTGTTACTGGTCTGTGAATCAATGGAGTGACCCATGTCTGCCATCCCCTATTCCGTACTCGATCTGGTGCCCGTGGCCGAAGGCTCCCAGCCGGCCGAGTCGTTTCGCCGCTCGCTGGACCTGGCCCGTCATGCCGAACGCCTGGGCTATTGCCGCTACTGGCTGGCCGAGCACCACAACATGCCGGGCATCGCCAGCGCCGCCACTTCGGTGCTGATCGGTCATCTGGCCGGCGGTACCAATACCCTGCGCATCGGGGCGGGCGGCATCATGCTGCCGAACCACTCGCCGCTGGTCATCGCCGAGCAGTTCGGCACCCTGGCGTCGCTCTATCCGGATCGCATCGATCTGGGGCTTGGCCGTGCGCCGGGCACCGATCAGCGCACCATGCGGGCGCTCAGACGCCAGCGCAGCGGTGAGGTGGATGACTTCCCGGCCGATGTGCGCGAGTTGATGGATTACTTTGGCGACGAGGTGGGGGCGGTGCAGGCGGTACCGGGGCAGGGGCTGCATCTGCCCATCTGGCTGCTGGGCTCCAGCCTCTACAGCGCCCAGCTGGCGGCCGCCATGGGGCTGCCGTTCGGCTTTGCCTCCCACTTCGCGCCCGCCATGCTGCTGCAGGCGCTGGAGATCTATCGCGCCCAGTATCGCCCCTCCGCCCGCTGGCCCAAGCCCCATGCGGTGGTCTGCATCAACATGATCGCCGCCGACAGCGAGCGGGAGGCGCGCTTCCAGTTCACCACCCTGCAGCAGCAGTTCCTGCGCCTGCATCGCGGCAACGCAGGCAAGCTGCCGGCCCCTGTCATCGAACTGGGAGAGGAGTGGTCAGAGCGCGAGCTGGTGGCCATGGAGCAGACCCTGGCCCGTTCGCTGGTGGGCAATCCGGACCAGATACGTCACGGCCTCAAGGCGCTGCTGGCGGAAACCCGGGCCGACGAGCTGATGTTCAACGGCCCCATCGTCGATCATCAGGCTCGCCTGCGCTCTTTCGAGATTGCCGCCGAGTTGATGCAGACGCTATAAGCTCGCCTGCCCGATACCAAGGCGCTATCTTGCACAAAGTGCCACCTCTGTCGCCCTGCTGTCAGGTGATCGAAAGGGGGGCGTCGTGGGGAGGAATAGCTGAGTTTTTGAGCACGCTCTTTTATCTAATGTACTGAATCCAAAGGAAAGTCAGGTTGGTGTCAGGGCGCTGTCGTGGCCCATGGCACCCGCCGGCCCCTATGCTGGCCCCGTCAATCAACCACAAGGAGTTCGAGATGATCGTCAGGAAGTTGAGATTGCAGCGGGGCTGGTCACAGGAGCAGTTGGCCGCCTTTACCGGCCTGAGCGTTCGCACCATACAGCGGATCGAGCAGGGTCAGCAGCCCGGACTGGAATCCCTCAAGGCCCTGGCCGCCGTCTTTGAGCTCGAAGTGGCGCAACTTGACGGTACAAGCCAACAGGAGCACGAGATGAGAGGGAGTGACACGATGGAACGGGATGAGATACGGGTATCGGTAGAGGAGCGGGCCGCCATGCGTTATGTGGAGGGGCTCAAGGGCTTCTATTACCACATCGCCAGCTACCTGCTGGTGATTTGCGGGCTGTTTGTCATCAACTACCTGAGCAACCCGGGCTATATCTGGGCCTGGTGGCCAGCGCTGGGCTGGGGGCTGGGATTGATCTCCCATGCCATCAACCTGTTCCAGCCGTTCAAGCTGTTCGGGCCCGAATGGGAGCGGCAGCAGATCGAGAAACGGCTGGGGCGCAAGCTCTAGGGTGAGTGGTGCACCATAAAAAACGGGCCCGGCAATGCCGGGCCCGTTTTGTTTTGCAGCCTATCTGGCGTAGGCGGGACTGTGAGTGGCGAGCAGCGCCTCATCTTCATGGCGCCACAGGGTTGCTCAGAGTCAGCCGCTTATCGTCACTTGGCGTAAGTGGGATAGGGAGTAGCGATCAGGGCGTCATCTTCATAGCGCCACCGGGTGAGGCCCTGATTGCTCAGACGCACTCCTCTCGTCACTTGGCGTAAGTGGGACAGGGGGTGGCGATCAGGGCGTCATCTTCATAGCGCCACAGGGTGAGGCTGTTGCCCCAGACACAGCCGGTGTCCAGCGCCTTGATGTCCTGCTTGCCGGTGTTGCCCATCAGGGCCGCCCAGTGGCCGAACACCAGGATGGGGTCATCCACATGGTGCTCGCGCTGCTCGAACCAGGGGCGCAGGCCCGGGGTTGACTCCTTGGGGCCCTTCTTGCATTTGAAGTCGAGCCGGCCGTCGAAATAGCAGAAGCGCATCCGGGTGAAGGTGTTGATGATGTAGCGGTAGCGCTCGATCCCGACCAGATCGTCCTGCCAGCCATCCGGCTGATCGCCATACATGTTGTGCAGCAGCCACTGGTACTGATCGCCGCGCAGCAGGCTCTCCACCTCGCGGGCGCAGTTGCGGGCAGTGCGGGCGTCCCACGCCGGGGAGATGCCGGCATGTACCATCATGATGGGCAGGTCGGGGTGCTCCGCCAGCAGCGGACGGTGGCGCAGCCACTCCAGCAGCTCGTCCCGATCCGGTGCCTCCATCAGCTCCTGCAGCTTGTCTTTCTTCTTGAGCGGGGCGACGCCATCGGCGACCGCCAGCAGGTGCAGATCGTGGTTGCCGAGCACGGTGACGGCCCGGTTGCCCAGCCCCTTGACGAAGCGCAGGGTATTGAGAGAGTCCGGGCCGCGGGCGACCAGATCGCCGCACAGCCAGAGCACGTCGTTAGCGGGATCGAACTCGGCCAGATCCAGCAGACGGCGCAAATCGTCGTAACAGCCCTGGATATCGCCAACAAAACAGTTCGCCATGAAACCTCAGTTGATAATGTGGGGGACGGCCAGCGTAAAGGGCGCGATGGGCGCCTCGAATTGCTGCCCCGACTCGTCTTGCAGGGTATAACTCCCTTCCATCACCCCGAGCGGGGTGGCCAGCGGCACGCCGCTCTGATAGCGGAAGGTCTCTCCCTCTGCGATCACCGGCTGCTCGCCGACCACGCCGGGGCCTTCGACTTCCAGCATCTTGCCATTGGCATCGGTGATGAGCCAGCGCCGGTGCAGCAGCTGCGCCGGGCCCGGCCCCAGGTTCTCGATCTCGATGAGATAATGGAACTGGTAAGGGTCTTTGGAATCCGCCACATAACGGGGGTATGGGCGGATCACGATGTGCGGAGTTGCCACGGGATCAGGCCTGTTGCTGATCCGCCAGCCAGTTGGCGATCATGACGAACTGCTCGAGGGAGAGGTTCTCCGGGCGCAGGTTGCCATCGATACCAAGCTCGGTCAGCTGGGCGTCCGTGATGAAGTTGGAGAAGCTGTTGCGGATGGTCTTGCGACGCTGGCCGAAGCCTTCGGTGCAGACCCGGTTCAGGCAACGAATGTCTTTCGCGACGATGGTCGGGTTCTTGTGCGGGATCAGACGCACCACGGCGGAATCCACCTTCGGTGCCGGCTTGAAGGCGCCAGGGCCCACTTCCAGTACCGGCACTACCTGACAGTAGTACTGGGTCATCACGCTCAGCCGGCCATAAGCCTTGCTGCCAGGGCCGGCTGCCAGACGCAGGACCACTTCCTTTTGCAGCATGAAGTGCATGTCCTCTACCCGGTCGGCGAACTCGCACAGGTGGAAGATGAGCGGGGTGGAGATGTTGTAGGGCAGGTTGCCGAAGATGCGCAGCGGCCCCTTGCCTTCCCCCATCAGGGTGCCGAAGTCGAAGCGCATGGCATCGGCCTCGATGACGGTCAGCTTCTCCTTGAGGGTCGGGTGCTCGCGCAGGCGCGCGGCCAAGTCCCGGTCCAGCTCGACCACGGTCATCTTGTCCATCTGGGAGGCGACCGGCTCGGTCAGCGCGGCCAGACCCGGGCCGATCTCCACCAGGTTCTGACCCGGCTGTGGATTGATGGCGGCCACGATCTGATCGATCACGTAGCGATCGTGCAAGAAGTTCTGACCGAAACGCTTACGGGCGGTGTGGCCCATGTGCACCTTGTTGCTCTGCACCTTACTGCTCATATCTTTTTTTCTCTACCATCTTGATGGCGTGGTTGATCGCGGTGATCAGGCTGCCCGAGTCTGCGAGGCCCTTGCCTGCCAGATCCAGTGCGGTGCCGTGATCCACCGAAGTGCGGATGAAAGGAAGTCCAAGGGTGATATTGACCGAACTGCCGAAGCCCTTGTATTTGAGCACGGGCAGCCCCTGGTCGTGGTACATGGCGAGTACCGCATCCGCATCCTTGAGGTATTTGTCCTGGAACAGGGTATCGGCCGGCAACGGGCCGACCAGATCGATCCCCTCCTGGCGAAGGCCTGCCAGGGCGGGTTCGATCACGTCAATCTCTTCACGGCCGAGATGGCCGCCTTCCCCGGCGTGGGGATTGAGGCCGCAGACGTAAATGCGGGGGGTGGCGATGCCGAATTTGCTCTTGAGATCCGCATCCAGGATGCGGATCACTTTGCCGAGCCGATCCTCGGTGATGGCCATCGCCACATAGGCCAGCGGAATGTGGGTGGTCGCCAGCGCGACCCGCAGCCCCTCGGTCGCCAGCAGCATCACCACGTCGGCGGTGCCCGACTGCTGGGCGAAGAACTCGGTGTGACCGCTGAACGAGACGCCAGCCTGGTTGATGATCCCCTTGTGTACCGGCCCGGTCACCACGGCGGCAAATTCGCCGCTCATGTTGCCGTCGCAGGCGCGCTGCAGGGTGGCCAGTACGTAGGCGCCGTTGCCCTCGTCGAGCATACCCGGCGCCACGGCGGCGCCGAGGGGAACCGGACAGACGGTGAGGGTGCCCGCCCGTTGCGGGTGGGCAGGCTGGTCGGCATCATAGGGCTGCAGCTCGACGGGCAGCCCCAGCAGGGCGGCCCGCTCGCGCAGCAGCGCCGGATCGGCGATCACCACCAGCTGGTGTGGCCAATCCTGCTGGGCAATCTGCAGCACCAGATCCGGACCGATCCCGGCCGGTTCACCCGGGGTGATGGCGAGACGACGACAACTCATCAGCTGCCGGCGCCTTCGATCTGGATGTAGGCCTCGTCACGCAGCTCGTCCAGCCAGGCTTGGGACTCTTCGGTGAAGCGACGGTTGTAGATCAGCTGATAGGCGCGCTGCTCCTGGGCCTTGTTGGTGGCATCCTGGCTGCGGCGCTCTTCCAGCTGGACGATGTGCCAGCCGTGGGTGGTGCGGAAGGGTTCGCTGATCTGGCCCGGTTGCAGGCGGTTGACCATGTCGCGGAACTCCGGCACATAAACGTTGGGATCGGACCAGCCCAGTTCGCCGCCTTGCACCGCTGAACCCGGATCTTCGGAGTATTTCTCCGCCAGGCTGGCGAAGCTGGCCTTGCCGCTCTTGATGTCGTGCAGGATGCCGTCCAGCATGCCCTTGGCTTTTTCTTCGCTCAGGATGATGGAGGGCTTGATCAGGATGTGGCGGGCGCGCACTTCGGTCTGCACGACCTGCTGCTGACCCTTGGTGTCGAACACCTTGATGATGTGCAGGCCGGCACCGGAACGCAGCGGGCCGACGATGTCGCCCTTCTTGGTGCCTTGCACGGCCTCGGCCATCAGGGTCGGCATCTCTTGCGGGCTCATCCAGCCCCAGTCACCCCCTTCCAGCGCCTTGGGTCCGCTGCTCTCGGCAATGGCCATCTTGCGGAAGTCGGCGCCCTGCTTGAGGGCGGCCAGGATGCGTTCAATCTTGCTCTTGGCGACGTTGAGCTGCTCGGCGCTCGGGTTGTCCGGCAGGGCAACCTGGATGTGACCGACATGGTATTGCTGCTGTTGCTGACCCTGTTTGGCGAGGATGTCGACCACCTGCTTCACCTCCTGCTCGGAGATGTTGATGCGGCGGCGCACCTGATTGCGGCGCACCTCGTTCATCAGGATCTCGCGGCGCACCTCTTCCCGATACTGGGCATAGGTCAGCCCTTCACGGGCCAGCTGGGCCCGCAGCTGATCCAGGGTCATCTTGTTGTCGGCGGCGATGCTCTGGATTGCCTGCTCCAGCTGGGTATCGCTGATCTTGAGGCCCTGACGATCCGCCAGTTGCAGCTGCAGGCTCTCCTGGATCAGCCGATCCAGCGCCTGTTTGCGCAGGGTGGCGTCATCGGGCAGGGACTGGCCGCTCTCCTGGGCAGAGGCTTTTACCTTCTGCACCAGAGCTTCCTGCTGGCTGGCCAGCACCACGTCCTTGTTGACCACGGCAAGCACCTTGTCCATCAGTTCGGGGGCGGCGAAGGCACCCTGGCTCATGGCTCCGAACAGGCCTGCAGTCAGCAGGGAAATCAACGTCTTCTTCATATCCATCTCTCAAGGCGTTTGCCAGACCGCTTATTGGTCTCGCAGGTTAAACGGACGAATGTAAGGCAGTGCTTCGGTGTCCAGGGAAGTACCCTTGGAGCCGGTACCCACGCTACCCAATCCTTTCATTTCAAACTGAATGCCCAGACTGCGCTCCGAGGTCGGACGCATGGTCACGTTGTCCGGAGTGTTGACCCACTCCAGGTTGAAGTTGATGCTCCAGCAGCAGGAGTCGTACTTCAGGCCTACCTTGCGATCAGACTTCACGCTCTGATTCAGCTCCTGATAGTAACCCCCGTACAGGTGCCACTGGTCGTTGAGCGGGGTAGTCAACAGCAGGCCGATCTGGTTGAGGTCGGTTACCTGTCCCTTGTTTTCAAGATCGTAGTTGGCATCGCGCACGAAACGATGGTTCAGCTGGCTGATCAGCTTCTCGCGGCGATACTCGATGGCGCTGTTGGCGGAGCTGAGCCGGCTCTGGTCCACATCATATTGCGCGCCGGCATGGGCAAACCACTGCTCGTTGATCTTGGCATCCCCCTCGAAGGAGAGCGGGGAGCGGGTGTTGGTGGTCAGGGTCTCGCTGGGATAGAGCTTGACCCTGGGCGCAACAAAATCGAAAGCTTGGGCAACGGCCAGCCGAATTCGTTCATCACCGGCCTCATCATATACCCGGCTGGTGAGACCGATGGAGACTCTGTTGGAGTCGCTGATGCGATCCAGGCCCGCGTAGCGGCGGTCGCTGAACAGGCTGTAGTAGTCCTGGCGCATGCCGGTGGAGTCATAGACGCCAATGTTGTCCTGATCCTTGTAGGGCACATAGAGGTACTGGAACTCCGGCTCCAGGGTCTGGTTGGCATCGCCGCCGAACCAGTTCTGGTTGCGCTCGAAAGTCATGCCGCCCTTGAGGCGGAAGGAGGGTAGGGTGCGGGTGATGATCCCTTCGTCCAGGGTGACCCCGTTGCCGTTTTCAGGAGTAAAGCGGCTGACAAAGGTCTGGCTCATGTTGTCCGGCACTTCCTGATCGTAACGGGTGTACATCAGCTTGTACTGGCTGTCGAGGTAGTAGCCGGCCTCGTTGATGAGCGGCATGGTCAGAGTCGGAGCTGTGTAGACCCGGGTACCGGTGTAGGCACTACCCTGATTCTGGGCGATGGCCTGGGCGTTGTTGTAGCCGAACTTGGTGATCTCGGTGTTCCAGGCGAGATCGTACCAGCTGCCCTGCTGGTAATAGTTGTGGTCGATGCGCGGCATCAGCTCGTGGGGCTGCTGGGCGCTGGCCAGCAGGATCTGGTAGGTGCGCACCTCGGTGTTGATGTTCCAGTTGGGTTGGAAGTAACCAGCCATCAGGGACTGCTGCAACTGGTTCTCGACCTGGGTGCCTACCTTGGGGGAGAAGTCGTTGAAGTAGTTGTAATCCCGATCCCGCACCTTGGTGTAGTCGAGCGACACCCGTATGGCGTTGTCGGCAAACAGCGAGGTGTGGTTGGCGTTGAGCAGGTAACGGTGACCGTCAGACATGGCCTGGTTGAGGCTCGGGGTCTCGTCGTACTGCTTGTCGTTGGCCAGGTTCTCGAAATAGAGGCTGCCGACATGGGCCGGATCCGGCATGTAGCGGAACTGCACCTGCTCCATCAGGCCCCGTCTGTCCATGAAGCGGGAAGTGATGGTGGCATCGTAGTTGGGGGCTATGTTCCAGTAGAACGGCTGGGTGATGTCCATGCCGTTCTTGGAGCTCTGGGTATAACCCGGGTAGAGCAGACCCGTCTTGCGTTCATCCTTGATGGGGAAGTTGATGTACGGGAAGTAGAACACCGGGTAGTCGTAGAGCCAGAGACTGGCGTTCCAGGCCTCCCCGAACACCTCGGTCTGATCGATGTCGATGCTGCCCGCCTTCAGGGTCCACACTTCCTGACCCGGCGGGCAGGTGGTGTACTGGGCCCCTTCCAGGGTGATGTTCTGGTTGTTGTTGGTCATGGTGACCCGGTCGGCTGAGCCGCGCACCGGCGAGCCATGCACCTGATACTTGCCCTCTTCCAGCTCGGAGTTCTTGGTATCCAGGTTGGATTTCAGGGTCTTGTCGCTGGTGACCGTGATCTGGCCATCGTTGTAGTAGATGTTGCCGATGGCGATGACGTCCCGGCTCTTCTGATCGAGCTCGGCGTAGTCGGAATCGAACTTGCGCACGCCCTGGCGCACCTTGACGTCGCCCTGGTAGACGGCGGTGCCGCCCTGCTTGGCTTCGAGCCGATCGGCATCCACTTCCACGGGTTGGGCGTTGGCGTCCTTGCCGGGCGCCAGCTTCTCAATCTTGGGGACATAGTCATAGCAGAGCCCGTCCAGGATCCCGGTAGCGGGCGGCGGCGTCAGCGGCGCCGCCTGCACTATGGCCGGGGTCAGGGCTGGAACAAGGCTGATGGTCAGGGCGATGGGATAGGAGTATCCCAGTGTCCGTTTTGTCATGTGAAAGACTCGCGCAATCCGTGGTAGCTACGGCTGATTCAAGACATGCATTTTACGACAGGATTCATCGAGTTGACATTGCATGTCATTGCTTTATGTTAGCCGGCAATGATAAAGCATTATTGCGGCCAGGGCTAACAGCCAAGTGCTGCTTTCCAATTTGGTCCCCGACTTATGCACGATCGCGATTCCCTCTTGTTGCACTGGGCGCGCCGGATTTCCGGTGATGCCAGCCTGCAGTTGACCCTCATTTCCGGTGACGCCAGTTTTCGCCGCTACCACCGTGGCGGTGGCCTGATCTGGGTGGATGCCAATCCTAAAACCGAAAAAAATCATGAGTTTGTCCGCAATGCCTCGGCCCTGCACGCTGGTGGCCTGCTGGCCCCCGAGGTGCAGGCGGTGGACTACGAGCAGGGGCTGCTGGCGGTGACCGATCTGGGGGACACCCAGCTTATCGGCTGCCTGAACGCAGACAACGTGCTGGCCTGGTACGGCAAGGCCATCGCGCTGCTGCCCCGTCTCGGCGCTGTTGAACTGGACCTTGAGCCTTTTGATTCCGCCTTTATGGCGCGGGAGAACAGCATTTTCCCCGAGTGGCTGCTGGGTCACCATCTGCAACTGACCCTGAGCGATGAAGAGCAGCAGTTGCTGGCCGAGACCTTCGCCTGCCTCACCGAGAACAACCTGGCCCAGCCGCAGGGGGTGATGCACCGGGATTTTCACAGCCGCAACCTGATGGTGTGCGGTGGCGAGACCCCGGCCGACAGCCGGCTGGCGGTCATCGACTTCCAGGACATGGTCATAGGCCCGCTCAGCTATGACCTGGTCTCGCTGCTGAAAGACTGCTATGTGCGCTGGCCGGACGCGGTGATCGAGCAGGGCATGCGGCTCGGGTTTGACACCCTGCAGCAGGCCAAGCTGCTGGGCGAGCTCGATTACGCCGCGTTTCGTCGTGCCGCTGATCTCACCGGCATGCAGCGCCACCTCAAGGCGGCGGGTATCTTCACCCGTCTCTACCACCGCGATGGCAAGTCCGGCTACCTCAAGGACATTCCTCGCACCCTCGGTTATGTGGTGGACGTCTGCCGCAGCCATGGCGCGAGCTACCCGGTGCTGGCCCGCTTCGGCCAGTGGCTGGAGCAGGTGGTGCTGCCCGGGCTGGCCCGCAGCGGAGTGGCGTCATGAAGGCGATGATCCTGGCCGCCGGTCGCGGCGAGCGGATGCGCCCGCTGACCGACAGCCTGCCCAAGCCGCTGCTGGCGGTGGGGGGCAAGCCGCTCATCGTGCACCATATCGAAAAGCTCAGGGATGCCGGCGTGACCGATCTGGTCATCAACCACGCCTGGCTCGGCCACAAGCTGGTGGCCGCTCTCGGCGATGGCCGTCAGTTCGGAGTAGACATTCAATGGTCGGCCGAGGAGAACGCGCTGGAGACCGCCGGCGGCATCGTGCAGGCGCTGCCGCTACTGGGAGACGAGCCGTTTCTGGTGATCAACGGCGATACCTGGCTCGATCTGGACTATCGCACTCTGGTGACCCAGCCGCTGGGTACGGATCTGGCCCACCTCTGGCTGGTGCCCAACCCACCGCAACATCCGGCGGGGGACTTTGCGCTGCAGGCGGGCAGGGTGGTCGATACCCAGGCGCTGACCTTCAGCGGAGTCGGGCTCTATGATCCCGCCGCCTTTGCCGGACTCCCGCCGGGGGCGCGCAAGTTGGCGCCGCTGCTGCGGGAGTGGATGGCGCAAGGCCGGGTGGGCGGCAGCCTGCTGGCCGGCGAGTGGCGCGACATCGGAACGGTGGCGCGGTTGCAGGCGCTGGACGATCAGTTGCAAGGACGCACTCATTAATTTCACGAGGTCTTGAACCATGCGTATTTGGGGTAAGGTGCTTGGCGCCTTCTTCGGTTTTCTGCTCGGCAACATCTTCGGTGCCCTGCTTGGCCTCTGGATCGGCCACCGTTTCGACCGTGGCATGGGCTTGAATTTTCGCCGCGCGCCCACCCAGCAGCAACAGGCGGTCTTCTTCCACGCCACCTTCGCCGTCATGGGTCACATCGCCAAGGCGAGCGGCCAGGTGACCGAGCAGGAGATCCGGGTCGCCTCCAACCTGATGGACCGGATGCGGCTGGCAGGTGAGCTGCGTGCTCGTGCCCAGGAGTCGTTCCGTCAGGGCAAGGAGGCGGACTTCCCACTGCGGGAGACCCTGGCCGAGTTTCGCCGTGCCAGCCAGGGTCAGCGCGATATCCTGCGCTTCTTCCTCGAGGTGCAGCTGCAGGCCGCCTTCGCCGATGGCAAGGTCGAGGCCAACGAGCGCGCCATCCTGCACACCATCGCCGACGAGCTGGGCTTCAGCCGCATCGAGCTGGCCCGCATTCTGGCGATGGCCGAGGCGCAGATGAACTTCTTCAACCGGGCGCACGGTGGCCAGTATCAGGATGGCGGGCACGGCGGGCAGCAGTACCGGCAGGAGGCCCCCTCCCGTGATCGACTCAAGGATGCCTACCAGCTGCTGGGGGTGAGCGAGAGCGACAGCGATCAGGAGATCAAGCGCGCCTACCGCAAGGAGATGAGCAAGCATCACCCGGACAAGCTGGCCGCCAAGGGCTTGCCGCCCGAGATGATGGAGATGGCCAAGGAGAAGACCCAGGAGATCCAGCAGGCCTGGGAGTGGATCCGCGAGGCGCGCGGCATTCGCTGAGCGCCCCTTTGTCAGCCATAAAAAATGCCCGTCGTTGACGGGCATTTTTGTTTGCGCTGTGTTTGTGTGTCGCGGTTTAGTGGCTGTCGACCCAGACGAACTTGAGCACGAACAGCAGGGCCACCACCAGCACGCAGGGGTTGATCTCGCGCCAGCGGCCGGTACCCGCCTTCATCACGCAGTAGGAGATGAAGCCCACGGCGATCCCCTCGGTGATGGAGAAGCTGAACGGCATCATGACCGCGGTCATGAAGGCCGGCACCGCTTCGGTCAGGTCTTCCCACTTCACCCGGGTCAGCTCGGAGCACATCAGCACGCCCACGTAGATGAGGGCGCCGGCTGCAGCGTAGGCAGGCACCATGGCGGCCACCGGAGAGAAGAAGATCGCCAGCAGGAACAGCAGGCCGACCACGATGGCGGTGAGGCCGGTACGGCCGCCGACGGCGACGCCGGAGCTGCTCTCGATGAAGGCGGTGACCGAGGAGGTGCCCATGAAGGCGCCGCCGACCGAGCTAGCGCTATCCACCAGCAGGGCCTGCTTCATGCGCGGGAAGTGACCCTTGTCATCGGCCAGTTTGGCGCGGTTGGTCACACCGATCAGGGTGCCGGAGGAGTCGAACAGGTTGACCAGCATGAAGGAGAAGATGATCCCGGCCAGGCTGATGTCGAGCGAGCCCATCAGGTCCAGCTGGCCAAACACCGGCTCGATGCTGGGGGGCATGGAGACGAAGCCCTTGAAAGTGACGTCGCCAAACAGCCAGCCCAGGGTGGTGGTCACCACGATGGCGATCAGCACGGCGGAGTGGACGCCGCGGGCGGAGAAAATGCAGATCAGGAAGAAGCCGAGCAGCCCCAGCAGGCAGGGCAGGGAGGTCAGGTTGCCCACCGTCACCATGGTGGCGGGGCTGGCGACCACGATGCCGGCGTTGTGCAGGCCGAGCAGGGCGATCAGCAGGCCGATGCCGGCGGTGATGCCGACCCGCAGGGTGAGTGGAATGTTGGCGATGAGCCAGTAGCGCACCCGCAGCAGAGTGAGGATCAGCAGGCCCATGGCACCCCAGAAGATGGTGCCCATGCCCACTTGCCAGGAGTAGCCCATGCCCGCAACGACTACGAAGGCGAAGAAGGCGTTGAGGCCCATGGCCGGAGCCAGCGCGATGGGCAGGTTGGCGAGCAGACCCATCAGGATGCTGCCGATGCCGGCGATGAGGCAGGTGGTGACGAACACGGCCTGGGTGTCCATGCCGGCCGCAGAGAGGATCTGCGGGTTGACGAAGACGATGTAGACCATGGTCAGGAAGGTGGTGATGCCGGCGATCACTTCGGTGCGGGCGTTGGTGCCATGGCCCTTCAGGGCAAACAGACGCTCAAGCAATCCTTGCCCGGCGGCCTGTGCGGGGGCCTGGTGTGGTTGATTCATGTTGGATTCCAATAGGTGACGTGAAATAAGCAGCAGGCGAGAAGCTGGTCCCATCCATGCGGGCGTGATGCCCTGTTTCTGGTGGTTAAACAACCAGACTCGTCCTGATACCGTGACAGCGCGCACATTTTTACACAGGCAGCGCCGTTTACAAACCCCGGATCTGCGAGGCGGATCAATGAATAGAGCAAAAATTCAAACGTTTGCCCTGCCGAAAATAAAAAAGGTTCTCGCTGGAGAACCTTTTGCGCGGGCAGCGACCCATCAGAGGGTCTTGAAGTAGCGCTCCACCAGTTGGGCCAGCACGGAGTCGAGGGTCTCCTGCACTTCCCCCAGCTCCCGCCCCAGGCGGCGCAGAAACAGGCTGGCCTGCTCCTCGGTCAGCTTGCGGCCGTCGATGAAAAACTCCTGCTCCGGCAATTGCTTGTCATAGCGGGGCAGCAGGGTCCAGCTCACCAGCTCCGGTTCCACGGCGGCGAAGATCTTGGCGGCGGCAGCGCAGAAGGTCTCGATGTGCGCCTTGCCGTCCGGCCCGAGGCAGCCGGGCTCGACCCGGATCTGGATGGTCAGTTTCTTTTCTGTGGTGGGCTGGGTCGTCATCTTGCTACATCCATGCATAAGGTATCCGTCTTGGATTGTAAGCGATCGGGCACAAGAAAGGGGAGCCTGGGCTCCCCTTGTGGCATGTGCCGGTTTACCTGGCGATGCGCTTGTCGTGGTGGGAACGGTGCGGCTGATGCAGCTGCCGCACTTGTTTGCCCTGTTACTTGGCGATGCGCTTGTACTTGGCGCGGTGCGGCTGGATGGCCTCGGCGCCGTAGGTCTTCTTCTTCCACTCTTCGTATTCGGTGAAGTTGCCCTCGAAGAAGGCAATCTTGCCCTCGTCCTGGTAGTCCAGGATGTGGGTGGCGATACGGTCGAGGAACCAGCGGTCGTGGGAGATGACCATGGCACAACCCGGGAACTCCAGCAGGGCGTTCTCGAGGGCGCGCAGGGTTTCGATGTCCAGATCGTTGGTCGGTTCATCCAAGAGCAGCACGTTGCCGCCGGTCTGCAGCAGCTTGGCCAGGTGCAGACGGCCGCGTTCACCACCGGACAGCTCGCCAACCCGCTTCTGCTGATCGGCGCCCTTGAAGTTGAAGCGGCCGATGTAGGCGCGGCTCGGGAACTCGTAGTTGCCGATGCGCAGGATGTCCTGGCCGTCGGCGACTTCCTCGAACACCGTCTTCTTGTCGTTCATGCTGTCGCGGAACTGGTCCACCGAGGCCAGCACCACGGTCTCACCCAGGGTGATGGAACCGGAGTCCGGCTGCTCCTGACCCGACATCATGCGGAACAGGGTCGATTTACCGGCACCGTTCGGGCCGATGATGCCGACGATGGCCCCCTTCGGAATGGAGAAGGAGAGATCGTCGATCAGCTGGCGGTCGCCGTAGGACTTGCAGAGGTTGGCCACCTCCACCACCTTGTCGCCGAGGCGCGGTCCGGGCGGAATGAACAGCTCGTTGGTTTCGTTGCGCTTCTGGTAGTCGTTGGTGTTGAGCTCTTCGAAGCGAGCCATACGGGCCTTGGACTTGGCCTGACGGCCTTTCGGGTTCTGGCGAACCCACTCCAGCTCTTTCTCGATGGACTTGCGACGAGCCGCTTCCGTGCTGGCTTCTTGCGCCAGACGGGCGTCTTTTTGCTCCAGCCAGGAGGAGTAGTTGCCCTCCCACGGGATACCTTCGCCGCGGTCCAGCTCCAGGATCCAGCCGGCCACGTTGTCGAGGAAGTAACGGTCGTGGGTGATGGCCACGACAGTGCCTTCGTAGTCGTGCAGGAAGCGCTCCAGCCAGGCCACGGATTCCGCATCCAGGTGGTTGGTCGGTTCGTCCAACAGCAGCATGTCCGGCTTTTCCAGCAGCAGGCGGCACAACGCCACCCGGCGGCGCTCACCACCGGAGAGATGCTTGATCTGGGCATCCCAGGCCGGCAGGCGCAGGGCGTCGGCCGCGCGCTCCAGCTGGTTTTCCATGTTGTGGCCGCCCTGGGCCTGGATGATGGCTTCCAGCTCGCCCTGTTCGCGGGCCAGCTTGTCGAAATCTGCATCCGGGTCGGCGTAGGCCGCATAGACCTCGTCCAGCCGGGCCATGGCGCGTTTCACCTCGCCGACCGCCTCTTCGACCGCTTCGCGCACGGTCTGCTCCGGATCCAGCTTCGGCTCCTGCGGCAGGTAGCCGATCTTGATACCGGGCTGCGGACGGGCTTCCCCTTCGATCTCGGTATCGATGCCTGCCATGATGCGCAGCAGGGTCGATTTACCGGCGCCGTTCAGACCCAACACGCCGATCTTGGCGCCCGGGAAGAAGGAGAGGGAGATGTTCTTGAGAATATGACGCTTGGGCGGCACTACCTTGCCGACCCTGTTCATGGTGTAAATAAATTGAGCCATTGGCTAATTCTCTTCCTTTTCAGCAGGTTAATGTCTTGGCACTAACAGACTGATGTCGTGGTGGGGCCAGGTCGACGCAGGTCAACCGGGTTCCAAAAAACCCGTCGATTGTAAACCAATGGGCGAGGGGGGGCAAAGGTGGCACCCGGTCGGCCATCCCCTTTGCCAGGGCCATCACAGCCAGCTGCAACGGGCCGCCAAACTTGGCATGATGAAGGCCCAGTTTGCCCCGGAGTTTGCATGACCAGCCTGCCTTCAGCCCAGCCTCTGGCGGCCACCCTCGCCGCCATGGGGCTGGCGTCCGCCATCGGTGAGCCGCTTGCCGGCCGCCTGCCTCGTTTGACCTTGGTGCCGGGTCAGCCGCTGCTGGCCCAGGGGGCGATGCAGGAGTCGGCCTTCTACATCGAGCGGGGCATCGCCCGCGCCTGCCACTACGCCCGGGACGGGCAGGAGCGCTGCAAGGAGTTCTACTTCGAAGGGGAGCTCTGCCTGCTCTACGACAGCTGGCTCAGCGGGTCGCCTGCCCGCTACCAGCTGGAGGCCGTCACGACGCTGCAACTGGTGCGGGTGCCGCTGGCCCTGCTGGACGAGCCTGCCTGGCAACCGGTCTGCATGGCCCTGCTGCGCCAGCAGCTGTGCTACAAGGAGCGCAAGGAGGCCTTCTTGCTGCTCCACTCCCCCGAAGAGCGATACCGGGAGCTCTGCCGCACCTTCCCCCACTGGCCGGCGCGGCTCACTCAGGTGCAGCTCGCCAACTACATCGGCATCAGCCCGGTCACCCTGTCGCGGATCCGCCGGCGCATTAACACGGGTTAATGCCGCGCCTTGCCCATCCCCGCCATGCTGGGCCCCTCGAACAAGCCTGGAGTGGGGATGATGTCGCTGTTTTTGTGGTCACAACTGGTGGTGAGTCTGGCGCTGCTGCTGGATCTGCTGTCGTTTCAGTTGCGGACGCGCCGGGCCATTCTGGCCTGCCTGGCGCTCTCCTGCGCCCTCAATGGCGCCCATTTCGCACTGCTGGGACAAGCGTCGGCCGCCCTGCTGCTCTGGCTGGCGAGCCTGCGCTTCGTGGTCAGCATGCTGGCTACGCGCCGCCTCTTGATGTGGCTCTTTATGGGGTTGTCCTGCCTCGCGGTGCTCGCCACCTATCAGGGACCGCTCGCCTTGCTGGGGTTGCTGGCCAGCCTGCTGCAGACCCGGGCTGCGTTTTGCCTAGATGATCGCCTGCTGCGGCGCTGGATGCTGCTGGGTACGCTCTGTTGGCTGGCCAACAACCTGCTGGTGGGTTCACCCGTGGCGGCGCTGATGGAGGGGCTGTTTCTGGTCAGCAATCTGGTGGGCTACTACCGCCACTATGGGCGCAGGGCGTGTCCGGGGAGTTGATATCGGCTGCGGGAGAAACCGTGGGCCAAGTCCCGCTTGATAGGGATTACAAAGCAAAGAAGCCGCCATAGTGGCGGCCTCTCAGGCTCATCAGGCTTTGTTGAAGCCGTTGATGAGCGCTTTTGCGTAATCGATGACGAACTGCTGGCAGTGGATGGCGGTCTGCGGATCGAACTCCTCGCCGTGCAGATCGGTGTTGGAGAGCACCCGGATACCCACGAAGGGCACCTTGTAGGCCTCTGCCACCAGGGCGGCGGAGGAGGTCTCCATCTCTTCTGCTGCCGTGTTGTAGGTCTGATGCAGCCAGTTGATGCGGGCCACTTGGCGGTTCCACTCGTCGGCGGTGCCTATGATGCCGGGGACCACCCGACCGTGACGATAACGGTCGGCCATGCCGAGGGCGCGGCCGACCAGCTCGGGATCGCCAGCAAAGGAAGAGTGCTCCACCAGCTTGCCGTTGTCGCGCAGGCGCATGGTGACCTCGAAGTTGTGCCATTTGCTCGGGTCGACACCCTGTTCGGCGGGCGTCAGGTCACTGCGGTAGGCCCCCATGTTGAAGCTCTTGGTGCCGATGACGATGTCACCCCGGCGCAGCGCTGGATCGTGGCCGCCCGCCGTGCCCTGATTGATGACGAGGCGTGGCTGGAAGCGCTCCATGGCGAGGGTGGTGGCCGCGGCGGCATTGGCCAGTCCCACCTCGGTGCGGGAGACGACCACCGGATAACCCGAGAGAGTGCCCTGCCAGTAGGTCCAGGCGCCCACGGTCAGCTCCTGCTTGTCCTTGAGGGCGGCCACCAGGGTCTCGACTTCGACATCCATCGCCCCCTGGATCAGGATGGGGGCGGGAGCCGGCTTGGCCGCCACGACGGTGGAGGAGAAGAGGGCAAACAGGGTGAGCAGGCGCGAGCAGCGTTTGATGAAATTCATGGATTACCTGTAGAACGTGCGAGAAAGCGCCGGATCCTACCGAAAGGCAAACGATTGCGCAAATACGGGTATGGTTTTTGTCAATAGCGGGCCGCCAGTGAGCCTGGCTCAGGGCTGCTTGTGGCCGGCGAAGTAGAGCACCCGCCGCACATATTGCTGGGTCTCCTGATAGGGGGGGATGCCGCCATACTGCTCCACCGATTTTTCGCCAGCGTTGTAGGCCGCCGACATCAGGGTCCAGTTGCCGTCGAAGTGGGTGTGCAGCCACTTGAGATAGGCCACGCCGCCCTTGATGTTCTGCTCCGGATCGAAGGGGCGGGTCACCCCAAAGCGCTGCTGGGTCTCGGGGATGAGCTGCATCAGCCCCTGGGCATTCTTGGGGGAGACGGCGCGGCTGTCGAGGTTGGATTCGGCGATGGCGATGGCCAGCACCAGCCGTTCGTCGATGCGGTGGCGCTTGGCGGCGTGGCGCAGCATGGTGGCCAGCTTCTGCTTGGCGGGCGACTGGCGGGCCAGATAGGCCTCCAGATTGAAGGGGGTGGTGGGAATGGCGGCGAAGTAGCCGCCGGATCCACCGACGCCGCTGCCGCACTGATCCCCCATCACGGCATTGCCGACCCGGCTGTTGTAGTAGCGGGCGGCCTGCTGGTTGCCAAGGCGGATCGCCATGGCCAGGTAGGCGTTGGCCATGCGGGGGTTGCGAACCGAGCCCGGGCCGGTGGCGAGCAGGCGGCCGATGCGAAAATACCCTTCCGGATTACCCGTGGTGGCGGCGGCGCAGTAGAAGTGGATGGCCTGGGTCAGGTTGCCCTGACTCTGTGCCTGCTGACCTTTCTTCAGTGCGCTGAGCGCCTTGGGTGCCTGTCTGAAATCCCTGCTTTGCGCCGCTGCCTGCCCGGTGCCGGCCAGCAACAGCGATAAAAAAAGCAGCAAAAACAGCCTGTTTTCGCTGGAACTCGACATGGATTCTCTCCTGTTGGGGTACAGAAGATATAGGGGAACATGGCCTGTTCTGCCATTAATCCAGTGGATCCTGTTGTTATGGATCCGGGTATCCAGAGATCAAAACGGTATGGAACCAATGACCGAGGCTGATACGGCAGGGGTTGGCGACGGCTCATAAGGGTCGCCGCCAGCAAAGGTGTTGCTAGATAAGCTGCCCCTGGCCACCATCGCCACCATCGCCACCATCGCCACCATCGCCACCATCGCCACCATCGCCACCATCGCCACCATCGCCACCATCGGCACCATCGGCACCATCGATACCGTCAGCGCCATCAATACCATCAGCACCATCCATGTCGTCGGCACCGGCGCTGCCATCGCTGCCCGGTTCCGGGAGCCACTGGCCATTGTCCGCCGGTGGGCAGTCATCGCCGGCCGGACAGGGCGTGCGGGCCAGCAACGGGGCGCCGTGCAGGCAGCCAAGCAGCAACAGCAGAGAGCAGAGGGTACGAGTCGGTTTCATGGAATTGACCAGGCATGAACAAGGAGAGAAGAGAAGGGCCTTGCTGGCCCCTCAGACGTCGAGGTGATAGGGCTGCTCGTCCGGCTCGGCGGCGGACAGCTGGCGATACATCAGGCGGATTTCACTCGCCACCCAGAGCGAGAGCAGGCCGAGCAGGCTCAGCAGCGGCGCCAGGGTGTGGCTCTGTTGCAGTCCGTAGGCAGACAGGGCGGCGCCCAGCAACAGCAGAATACGGATCATGAGGTGACTCCTTCTCATCATGGTGAGGGCGCGGATGCGTGCCCGTGTGGCACCAAGTGTGGCCAGTATACCCCAGCCGGTGCCCGGCAAACCGCCATCCGCTTCACATCCCCATCCTAAGGGGGGAGGCGGCGAAGCACCATCCGATTAACTCATCAATCCGCGGTCGGCCGGTTCATCTGCGCGCTCATGGTGTCGATGAAGTGGCGGATCGCCACCGCGGCCGGCTGGCCATCGCCGGGCGGGGCGTAAAGCACGCAGAGATCGGCGGGGATCGCCTGCTCGAGCCGGATGAAGCGCACGTGGGGCCACTTCTGGCGGGCGTAGCTGGCCGGCACCAGTGCCACCTGCAGGCTGGTGGCCACCACCGCCATCAGGGTGTTGGGTTCGACCACCTCCTGGTTGAGATGGGGGTAGAAGCCCTCCACCAGACAGGCGTTGATGATGAGGTCGGTAGAAGAGGAGTTGGCGCGGCTCATCAGCACGAACGGCTCACCCGCCAGCTCGGGCAGGGAGACCCGCTTGCGATCCCGCAGCGGATGCTCGTCCGACACCACCAGCACCATGGACTCGCGATAGATGGTTTCGGCCAGCAGCGGATGGATGTTGACGGTGTCGGCGAAGCGGGCGAGGCCGAGGTCTATCTCCTTGCGCGAAAGCGCCTGTTTCTGCCGTTCGGGGGAGAGCTCGGTGAAGGTGATCTCGAACTCGGGGTGGCGCTGGTGACACTGGCGGATCACCTCGCCAAAGCCGGCCCAGAAGATGGAGCTGACCAGCCCGATGCGGATCTGGTTGCGCTCCATGCGCCCCGCCTGCACCACCCGGTTAAGGCCGCTTTCCAGCACGTCGAACAGCAGGGCGCACTCGGCCTGCAGCAGCCGGCCGGTGGCGGTGAGGCTCACCTGGCGGGTGTGGCGCTCGAACAGCGCCAGCCCCAGCAGGGACTCGAGTTCCTTGATCTGGGCGCTGAGCGGTGACTTGGAAACATTGAGCTGCAGGGCGGCCCGGCTGAAGTGTCCCTGGCTGGCCACCGCATGGAAGTAGCGCAGCATCTTGAGGGTGACGCGATCGCGCCAGTGACTGTCGAGGGCCAAGCGACCTCCTTCGGTGGCTGATTGAGGGCCGGGTGCGATCCCCGTCAAAGTTTGCGCGACCGGTGCGGGCGGCAGCAGGGCCGCTGCGCGGCGGATGGTCGATCCGGCTCACACCTTTGCCGGCCCGATTTGACCGTGCCGGGGCTGGTCGGCGGAAAAACGGGGCCAATCAGCGCCATTCATGCCGCTTCCTGTGGTTTTCAGCCATTTCCCGGCGGGAAATTGTGCTGAAAATCAGGATAGTCAGGCCGATTTTAGCGATTTTTATCGCCCAATACCTCCCCTAGAGTGAGCGCCATGTCCCATTTACAGCCTCAAGAGGTGCAGCTCATGCAACAAGATCCGGTACTCAACGCCGTCGCCACCATTCTCGCCCGCAAGCCGGGTTTTGCCCCCCGCGCCGCCATGATCCTGGGCTCCGGCCTCGGCGTGCTGGCCGATGCGCTGGAGGAGAAGGTCACCATCCCCTACGAGGAGCTGGACGGCTTCCCGGTCAGCACGGTGGCTGGCCACAGCGGCGAGCTGGTGCTCGGCAAGCTGCACGGGGTGGACGTGGTCTGCATGAAGGGGCGCGGCCACTACTACGAACACGAAACCATGAAGGTGATGACCACCCCGGTGCGCACCTTCAAGCGGCTGGGCTGCGAGCTGCTGCTGGTGACCAATGCGGCCGGCTCGCTGCGCCCGGAGCGGATCGGGGTCGGCTCCCTGGTCATCTTCAACGATCACATCAATACCATGCCGGGTACCCCCATGACGGGCGCCAATGACGAGGCCTACGGCCCGCGCTTCTTCAGCCTGGCCAATGCCTATGACAAGGGGTTGCGCAGCGAGGCGCTGGCGCTGGCCGAGCGGGAGGGGATCGCCGTCAATCAGGGGGTGTTCGTCTCCTACAGCGGCCCCTGTTTCGAGACCGCCGCCGAGATCCGCATGATGCAGATCATCGGTGGCGACGTGGTGGGGATGTCGGTGGTGCCAGAAGTGGTCAGCGCCGCCCACTGCGCGCTGCCGGTGCTGGCCATCTGCGCCATCACCAACATGGCGGAGGGGCTTGGCGACGTGCAGCTCTCCCATGAGCAGACCCTCAAGTGCGCCAAGCTGGCGGAAACGGATTTCATCCGCCTCATCAACGCCTTTATCAAGCACCACTTCCAGTAAGCAGGGAACGACCAGGAGGTCAGTTATGTTTGCAGCAGGATTTCTCGGTATGGCGGCGCTGATCCTCATCGCCGTGCTCGCATCGACCAACCGCAGGGCCATTCGCCTGCGCACCGTGGGGCTGGCCTTGGCCTTGCAGGTCGCCATCGGTGCCCTGGTGCTCTATGTACCGCTGGGGCGCCGGGCGCTGGAGGGAATGGCCCACGGGGTCGACGCCGTGCTGGCGAGCGGCAAGGCGGGCATCCACTTCCTGTTTGGCAACCTGGTCAACTTCTCGGTGGACGGCATCGGCTTCGTGTTTGCCCTCAACGTGCTGCCGCTGGTGGTGTTCTTCTCGGCGCTGATCGCCGTGCTCTACTACCTCGGCATCATGCAGCTGGTGATCCGCTTCATCGGCGGCGCCATGGCGCGGCTGCTCGGCACCTCCCAGACCGAGTCCATGTCGGCAGTGGCCAACGTCTTCGTCGGTCAGAGCGAGGCGCCGCTGGTGGTCAAGCCCTACATGCCCAAGATGAGCGATTCGGAGTTCTTCGCCGTCATGTGCGGCGGCATGGCTTCGGTCTCCGGCACCGTGCTGGCGGGCTACGCCATGATGGGTGTGGACATGCAGTACCTGCTGGCCGCCTCCTTCATGGCGGCACCGGGCGGGCTCCTGTTCGCCAAGCTGATCATCCCCGAAACCAGCCAGCCGGACTATGTGTTCGACAACAGCATCCAGTTTGACGGCAAGAAGCCGGAGAACGTGCTGGCGGCGGCAGGCGAGGGGGCCAGCAGCGGCCTCAAGCTGGCGGCGGCCATCGGCGCCATGCTGATCGCCATGATCGGGCTGGTGACCCTGGTCAACACCCTGCTGGGCGGGGTGGGGGAGATGGTGGGCATGCCGCTCTCCCTCGAGCTCATCCTGGGCTGGATCTTCTCGCCGCTCGCCTTCCTGCTCGGGGTGCCGCTGGCGGACATCGGCATCGCCGGCGCCATGATCGGCAAGAAGCTGGTGGTGAACGAGTTCGTGGCCTACAGCGACCTCTCCCCCTACCTGAGAGACGCCAGCACTGTGACCGCCGCCGGTCTGCAGGTGCTGGAGGAGAAGTCCAAGGTGATCATCAGCTTCGCCCTGTGCGGCTTTGCCAACCTGGCCTCCATGGGGATCCTGATCGGTGGCCTGGGCACCCTCTGCCCTTCCCGCACCGACTTCATCGCCCGCTACGGCCTGCGTACCGTGCTGGCTGCCACCTGTTCCAACCTGATGAGCGCCGCCATCGCCGGGATCTTCTTCTCCCTGGCCTGAGCGTCCCATCCCTTGTTCCGGGGCGCTGCGGCGCCCCTTTCTTATCCTGACAGGAGCCTTCCATGATTCCAGATACTGCTTTTTCACCAGCCTGCGCTGCCACCGAGGCCGCCAGCCGGGCCATCCGCCTGATGGATCTCACCAGCCTCAACGACGATGACCACGACGCGCGCATCATCGCCCTCTGTCACCAGGCGCAGACCCCGGTCGGCAACACGGCCGCGGTCTGCATCTATCCGCGCTTCGTGGGGCTGGCCAGGCTCACCCTGGCGGCGCAGGGCACCCCCGAAATCAAGGTCGCCACCGTGGTCAACTTCCCCCATGGAGACGATGAGCTGACCAGCGTGCTGGCCGAGACCCGCGCAGCCCTTCTCGATGGTGCCGACGAGATCGATCTGGTGATCCCCTGGCGTGCGCTCAAGGCGGGGGACGAGGCACCCGCCCGGGCGCTGGTGCGCGGCTGCAAGGCGTTGTGTGGGACGCGGCTGCTCAAGGTGATCATCGAATCCGGCGAGCTGCAGGAGCCCGCGCTTATCCGCGCCGCCTCCCTGCTTGCCATCGAGGAGGGGGCCGACTTCATCAAGACCTCCACCGGCAAGGTGCCGGTCAATGCCACCCCAGCGGCGTGCCGCACCATGCTGGCGGCCATCGCCGAGTGCGGTGCGCAGCACCGGGTGGGCTTCAAGGCGGCAGGCGGGGTGAAAAGCGCGCAGGAGGCGGGGGAGTATCTGGCCATGGCGGCCGCACTCTTTGGCGATGAGTGGCTGGTTGCCGAGCGCTTTCGCTTTGGCGCCTCCAGCCTGCTTGGCCAGTTGCTGGCCACTATCGAGGGCAAGAAGCCGGTTGCTGCCGACGGCAGTTATTGAATCATTCCCATCCAGTGCGGCGCCCGGCGGGGCGCCCCTTTGCACAGGTGCATGCCATGTCCCATCCCCGTTTTCATTTTGTGCAGGCCCACGGCAAGGTGCTGCTGTTCACCCTGCTCATCAGCCTCTCCTTCCCCATCGGCAGTGCCCTCACCGCGGTGCTGGACCCGCTGGTGGTCACCTGGGCGCGCTACCTGCTGGCGGCGCTCACCTTCGTGATTCTGCTGGCTTGCCAGCGCCGTCTGGTGCTGCCTTCGCTGCGGGATCTGGGGCGTTATACCCTCATCTCGCTGCCTGCCCTCTGCTACTTCGTCGCCATGTTCGTGGCGCTGCAGGAGACCAGCGCCCTCGATGCCAGCGCACTCTACACCACGGTGCCCCTCATCAGCGCGCTGGCCAGCATGCTTGTGCTGCAGCGCCGCATCGGCTGGTCGATGGCGTTCGCCCTGCTGGGGGGCATGGTGGCGGCCGCTCTCATCATCTTTCGCGGTGAGCTGAGCCAGCTGGCGAGCCTGAGCCTCACCCCCAGCAACCGCATCTATCTGTTCGGCTGCGTGGGGATGGCGCTCAACCCCATACTGGTGAAGCGCTACTACCGGGGCGAGTCGTTTGCCCACCTCACCTGCTGGACCCTGATCTGCGCTACCCTGCTGCTCACCCTGGTGGCGGCGCCGCGGCTGCTGACAACCGACTGGCAGCAGGTGTCGCTGCCGCTCTGGCTCGGCCTTGCCTATCTGGCGCTGTTTGCCACGGCGCTCAGCTTCTTTTTGTTCCAGCAGGGGAGCGTGGTGCTGCAGCCGGAGCAGGTCTCGGCCTACACCTACCTGATCCCGGTACTGGTGCTGTTGACCGGCATGCTGAGCGGGGAGGAGGTGATCTGGCGGCAGGTGGGCTGGGGCGTGCTCGGCGTGCTGCTGACCATGGCGGTCATGGTGCTGGTGCCCGCTCGGCAGGCACGCCGTGCCTGAATGGGTCAGCGGGCGGGCTGGTAGTAGTCGAGATACCAGCGCACGAACGCGGCGACCCCTTCCTTGATGGAGGTGGCGGGGCGCAGGCCGGTGAGGGTGTGGAGGGGCTCGCTGTCAGCCCAGGTGGCGTGCATGTCGCCCGCCTGCATCGGCAGCATCCGCTTGATGGCGGGCTTGTCCAGCGCCTGTTCCAGCGCCTCGATGAAGTCGAGCAGCCGCACCGGCTGGCCATGGCCGATGTTGAGGATGCGGTAAGGCGCGGCGCTCTCGGCCGGACTCTGCTCGCCGGCGTGCCAGTGAGGGTTGGGGCGGGGCGGCAGCTCGGCGACGGCCAGGATCCCCTCGACGATGTCGTCGATGAAGGTGAAGTCGCGGCTGAGATCGCCCTGGTTGTAGACGTCGATGGGCTCGCCCGCCAGGATGGCGCGGGTGAACTTGGCGATGGCCATGTCGGGCCGGCCCCAGGGGCCGTAGACGGTGAAAAAGCGCAGCCCCGTGGTGGGCAGGCCGTAGAGCGCCGAGTAGGCGTGGGCCATCAGCTCGCCGCTCTTCTTGGTGGCGGCATAGAGGGAGACCGGGTGGTCCACCTGCTGATCGGCACTGAACGGCAGCTGCTCGCCCATGCCGTAGACCGAGCTGGAGGAGGCGTAGATCAGATGCCGGATGCCGTGCTGGCGGCACCCCTCCAGCACCGTCAGCATGCCGGTGAGGTTGCTCTCGCTGTAGGCAAACGGGTTTTCCAGCGAGTGGCGCACTCCCGCCTGGGCGCCCAGGTGGATCACCCGCTCGAACCGCCCCTCGGCAAACAGGGTGGCCATGCCGGCCTGGTCCGCCAGCTCGCCTTGCACGAAGCGAAAATGGGGGAAGGGGGTCAGCATCGCCAGGCGGGCCTCCTTGAGGCTCACCTCGTAGTAGTCGTTGAGGTTGTCCAGCCCCACCACCTGATGGCCCGCCTCGCACAGCCGTCTGGCCACGTGAAAACCGATAAAGCCGGCGGCGCCGGTGACCAGATACTTCATGATTGGGGTCCTGTGCAGATCATGGGGCTCCTGACGGTGATGGGAAAAGGGGGTTGCGCGCTTTGTAGCAGAGCCGGCGCGTCTGTGCCATGGCAAACCGCCTGCGTCGGCGCGGTTCAGGCGCGGCATGCTGCATCTTGGTGCAGCGGCTGTCAATGGAGAATGACAGGCACCAAAACGGGGCGTGGGCGGCGACTATTGTGATCATGGTCGCAAAAAATAGACTGAACCCCATAACGAAGCCCTGCGGACAGGGCTCGCGCCCGCCAGACGGGCAACAGACACTCTTTCACTTCGCTATTGGATACCGGTTATGGACAACACCCCTGGCTCGGCGCACTCCGTTCGGACTGCGCACCCCCTCTATGAAGACGTCATCGCCCTGCTGACCGCGGCCGGCTTCGTCTCCCTCGGCATCTTTCTGTTTCATCAGGTCGGTCTGCTCACCGGCGGCACCGCCGGGCTGGCGCTGCTGCTGCAGCAGGTGACGGGGCTGAGCTTCGGCCTGCTGTTCTTCGGCATGAACCTGCCCTTCTATGCCCTGGCCTGGTTCAGGATGGGGCCGCGCTTCACCCTCAACACCTTCGTCTCGGTGGCGGCGGTCTCCTTCATGACGGATCACCTCAACGCCGTGCTGCAAATCGGCAAGATTGAGCCGGTCTACGCGGCGCTGATCGGCGGTACCCTGATCGGCATGGGGCTGCTCATCATGTTCCGCCACAAATCGAGCCTGGGCGGCTTCAACATCCTGGCGCTGTTTATTCAGGATCGGTTCGGCATCCGCGCCGGCAAGCTGCAAATGGGGCTGGATTGCACTATCGTCATCGCCTCCTGCTTCGTGGTGCAGCCCTGGATCCTGGCGCTCTCGGTGGTGGCGGCCATCATCTGTAACCTGGTGTTGACACTCAACCACAAGCCGGGCCGTTATCAGATCGCTTGACGAGAAAGGAATCATATGAGGCTTCTTGGTGGGTGATAAGCCTGCCCGCCTTGCAAACAAACAGAGCGCCTGATGGCGCTCTGTTGCTATCTGCCGCACGGCCATCACCGAATCACACCACCATGGGCAGTCCGCTTTCGGGGTGGAGGATCACCTGGGCCGGGTAGTCGTAGAGCCGGTCGATGAGATCAGGCGTCAGCACCTCGCGCGGGGTACCGTCTGCCATCACTCTGCCCTGTTCCAGCATCACCAGCCGGTCGGCGTAACGGGCCGCCAGATTGAGATCGTGCAGCACCACCAGCACGGCGGTATGGCGGGCGGCGAGGGCGCGCGCCATGGTGAGCAGCTGGTGCTGGTACTTGAGATCGAGCGCCGAGGTGGGTTCGTCGAGCAGCAGCAGCCGCGCTTGCTGCGGTTCGTCCGGTGCCTGCCAGATCTGGGCCAGCACCCGGGCGAACTGCACCCGCTGGCGCTCCCCGCCGGAGAGGCCGGGATAGAGGCGGCCTGCCAGGTGATCGACCCCGGCATGGGTCATGGCGGCCCGGACTATCTGGTCGCGCCGGCTGGCCGGTTCGCTGTGGGGCAGCCGGCCCATGGCCACCACCTCCTCGCACAGGAAGGGGAAGTTCAGGGACGAGCTCTGCGGCAGCACCCCGACCCGATGGGCCAGCTCGGTGCCGGCCCACTCCTGCCGCTCCCTGCCAAACAGGCGGATCTCCCCCTGATGTTCCAGCTCGCCGGTGAGGCATTTGAGCAGCGAGCTCTTGCCGGCGCCGTTGGGGCCGAGCAGGGCGGTGAGGCTGCCCGCCTGCATGCTGAGGTCGAGCCTGTCCAGTATGGGGCGGCCGCCCCGGCTGAGGCTGAGCTGGCGACAGTGCAGCAGGGTCGATGAAGCAGACAAGAGGAGTCCTCCGGTTAAAGCGTCCGGCGGCTCTTGACCAGCAGCCAGATGAAGAAGGGGGCGCCCAGCAGGGCGGTGATGATGCCGACCGGCATCTCGGCCGGCGCCAGCAGGGTGCGGGCCAGCATGTCGGCGCCCAGCAGCAGGGCGGCCCCGAGCAGGGCGGAGAGCGGCAGCAGCCGGACATGGTTGGGGCCGGCCAGCAGCCGCACCAGGTGAGGCACCACCAGGCCGACGAAACCGATCATGCCGGCCACTGCCACCGCCACGCCGACCCCGGCTGCGGTGAGCAGGATCAGCCGCCGCTTGAGGGACTGCACCTGGATGCCGAGGTGGCGGGCCTCCCCTTCACCCAGCAGCAGGGCGTTGAGGGGGTTGGCATCGCGCAAGAACAGAATGAGCAGGGCTACCAGGGTCAGCAGCGCCAGCGCCACGTCCACCGGCTTGCCCGCCGCCAGCGATCCCATCTGCCACAGGCTCAGGTTGCGCAGCATCTGATCGTCGGCGAGATAGGTGAGCAGGCCGATCACGGCACCGGACAGCGCGGTGACGGCCACCCCGGCCAGCAGCATGACGGTGACCGAGGTGCCCCCCTCCCGGGTGCCGAGCAGATAGACCAGGGTGGTGGTCAGGGCTCCGCCGAGAAAGGCGAGCAGGGGCAGCAGGCCGATGCCGAGCAGGCTCTGCCACTGCTGACCGAGGGGGGCCAGCAGCACGATGGCCAGCGCCGCACCGAGCGCCGCCCCGCCGGAGACCCCGATGATGCCGGGGTCGGCCAGGGGGTTGCGAAACAGCCCCTGCATTACGGCGCCGCAGAGGCCGAGAATCCCCCCCACCGCGATGCAAAGCAGGGTACGCGGCAGGCGGATCTCCTGCACGATCAGCAGCTTGTGGGCCTCAATCCCGCTCCCTTGGCCGGCGAACAGGGCGCGCAGGCTCTCGCCAAAAGAGAGGGCCATGGGGCCGGTCGCCAAGGATCCGACCAGCAGCAGCGCCAGTGCGCCGCCGGTGAGGCACAGCAGCCAGGGCAGTGGCAGACGCATCATGAACCCAGCTTGATCCACTTGGCGATCTGGCTGGCCTGCTGCAGCGAGGTAAGGCTGAGCCCCCCTTGCAGGGCGTGACCGTCGATGGCGTGGATGGCCCTGTTCTTGCCGGCCGGGGTGGCGGAAAGGGCGGGCACCTGGCTCAGCACGGTTTCGGGATCCTGATACTGCTGCCAGTCGCGGCCGCTCACCAGCACCAGATCGGGCTGCAGCTCGATCAGGGATTCGGTGGAGACGGGCTTGTAGTCGCTCAGCTGGGCCACCGGGTTGACGCCGCCGGCCAGGGTGAGCAGGGCGCTGGCGGTGGTGTTGCCGCCGGCGATGCTGGTGGGCTGGCCCTTGTGCAGCAGCAGGAAGACCACCTTGAGCGGTTCGTTCTGCTTCGCCTGGGCGGCCAGCTGCTCGCTCTGGGTCTGGATCTCGGCCTTCAGGCGGGAGCCGGCGGCCGGATCCTTGAGCAGGGCGGCCAGGGTATCGATGCGCTGGTTGAGGTTGGCGAGGGTGGGGGCGGTGGGCAGCACGTCCACCTCGACCCCGGCCCGGCGCAACTGCTCCAGGGCGGGCGGTGGCCCCATCTCGTCGCTGCCGACCAGCCGGGTCGGCGCCAGGCTCAGGATCCCTTCGGCGGCAAGGGCGCGGTGATAGCCGACCCGTGGCAGGTTTTTCGGCTCTGGGCTGCTGATGTCGGTGGCGATGAGGCTCTGCTCACCGCCCAGTGCCAGAATGAGTTCCGTGGTGGCCGGGCCTATGCTGACGATACGTTCCTGCGCCAGAACGGGCAGGGACAGGGCTGAGCAGCCGAGCAGGCTGAGTGCGAGGGCAAAACGACGGCCCATGCTAACCTCCGAAGGGTGAATGAAGTTGGGTTGCCGCCGAGAATATCAAGCCGTCGAAAAAAATGCACTGAGAATGAAAGCGATTATCAATTGCATTGGTTTGGGGCCTTCATTACAGTATCCGCCATGACAGAACAGGGATGCCGCAGGCACCCCAAGGGAGAACCGATGAGCATTGCACAACGCATTCATGGGCTGCTGGAACAAGATCCCAGCGCTCACCCATCCACCATCGCCGCCGAGCTGGCCGTCAGCGAATGGGAGGTGGTACGCCACTTGCCGGCCGAGCTGGTCACCCTGGTGCCCGCCGAACAGGCCGAAGCCCTGCTGGCGGATCTGGCCGACTGGGGCCAGGTGACCACCATCGTCGAGTCCGACGGCTCCATTTTTGAGGTGAAGGCCCCCTTCCCCCGTGGCAAAAGCGCCCGCGGCTACTACAACCTGATGGGGCGCGACGGCGAGATGCACGGCCACCTCAAGCTCGACAACGTGGTCGGCATCGCCCTGGTCAGCAAGCTGTTCATGGGCAAGGAGGGGCACTCCTTCCAGTTTTTCGGCCACAGCGGTCGCTGCATTTTCAAGGTCTATCTGGGGCGTGACGAGCAGCGTCAGCTGCTGCCGGCCCAGGTGGAACGCTTCATGGCCCTGCGCCACCAGTATCAAGAGGAAGTCAAAGCATGAGTGAACGTCAGGAGCGTCTGCAGAACCGCCTGCAACCGGAGATCCGCGAGTTCCGCGACGGTTGCCGCACCCTGCAGCTGGCGACGGTGGACAGTGAAGGCAACCCCAATGCCAGCTATGCCCCCTTCGTGCTGCAGGAGGATGGCTACTATGTGCTCATCTCCGAGATCGCCCGCCACGCCCGCAACCTGCAACAGGTGCCCAAGGTGTCGCTGATGCTGATCGAGGACGAGAACGGGGCCCGCGAACTGTTTGCCCGCAAGCGCCTGACCTTCGATGCGGTGGCCGAAGTGGTGGCCCGCGACGACGTGCGCTGGGAGAAGGCCATTGCTGCGCTGGAAGGGCGCTTCGGCGAGATAGTCAAGGGGCTCTCCAACCTCAAGGACTTCGTGCTGTTTCGCCTCAAGCCCGAGCAGGGGTTGTTCGTCAAGGGCTTCGGCCAGGCGTTCCGGGTCTCCGGCGACGAGCTGGTGGATTTCGTCCACCTGGTGGAAGGGCACAAGCGCGTCGACAACGGCGCCGAGCTGACCAGCCCGGCCGATGCGCCGGTCTGATCCACGCGATCACCAACATGACAAAACGGGCAGCCCTGGGGCTGCCCGTTTTTTTATGGCCGGCGCTGCTCAGTCCTGCCAGGAGGCCTTGTTGGGGAAGGCGTCGCGGTCGGCCCGGGTGGCGGTCTCATTGCACTCACCCCGGATCTTCCAGGAGGTCTGGCTGAGCACTATGTAGCCTTCGCGGCAGTACTTGCGCTCGGCCAGCGCCTGGGTGAGCTGGGCATCCTGCAGCGCTTCACGCCGCTCCAGCAGGCTCTTGCTGCGACTCAGGCGGCTGCCGTCATCGTCCTGCAGGCGGGTGGGCAGGGTATCGAGCGGGGCGGCTTCGAAGGTGAAGCGCTTGCTCCCCTCCTCATTGATGTGGGTCCTGAACAGGGGGGCCGGGCCATCCGGCTGGCGCCCCGGCAGGCCGGAGCAGGCGGTGATTGCCGGTAACAGCAGCGTGAAAGCAACGGCAGAGAGTAGACGCACACAAGACTCCAATCGGGTGATCGCTTCAGAGCGGGCAGATTAACATGCCGGCTCGGGTTGGGTGGCGCCGAGCAGCGCATCCGTCGTGAGCAGGGTCACGCTTCTGCCTTTTGGCAGGCTGAGGTGACGCCACATCCAGTGGTGGTGTTCGATGATCTGCTCCGCGCTCAGGTGGGGCCTGTCCGCCGTGGTATGGGCGTCGGTCACCGCCACCACCTCGAAGCCGCGAGCGGCGGCGCTGCGCAAGGTGGTGTCAACGCAAAAGTCGGTGGCACAGCCGCAGATGAGCAGCCTGTCCACCGCCTGTTCCGCCAGCAGGAAACCGAGCTCGGTGTCGAGGAAGCTGTCGCAGGCGGTCTTGCGTACCCGGCTGTCATGCCCCTGTGGGGCGAGATCGGCGTGCAGCTGCCAGCCCGGACTGGCGGGATCCACTTCGGAACCGGGGGCATCGTGCTGCACATAGATGACACGACCCTGTTCTGCCCGCACGCGCTCGGCCAATCGATTGATATTGGCGATGACCTGGCTGTCCTGATGGCGAGGCTGGGTGAACAGCCCCTGTTGCATGTCGATGACCAGTAACACATCCATATGAAATCCTTGGGCAAATGTTTGTCAGGGTGGCAGCCACTGGGCTCCTCAGACGCAAGGTCAGGGTTGCAGCCACTGGCTGCAGTCACGACTGCGGGATTGATGCAGTGCGCCCATATCTTGCTTCATTTCATCGGCATTTAGCCAGCGTTCCGGCAGGGGGGCGATGCCGACCCGCACGTCGGCAACCCGGCCAGCCGCAGCTTGACCGTCACCCGCTTGCGGCGCCGTCAGCTCCGGCACGACCAGCGCCACCTTGAGATCCGGGTTGCGGCTGGCGATACGGCTGGCGAGCCCCAGCCCGCCCTCTACGTGGAAGTTGCCGGCGATGTGCATGATGCGTTGGCCCGGGTGGCTGCGCAGGTAATCCACCATGCTCTCGGCCATGGTGTCGTCCCAGCTGGTCTGGGCGGCAAAGCGGCGGGCGTTGCTGTCGGCATCGCCATGATGGAGCGAGGCCATGAACTTCTGGCGATAGGGGTCATCGCCGAGGGTGAGGGTGCGGGCCAGCTGGCTGCGACGGCTGGCGGGCAGCTGATCCAGCCAGGCCGGCCCCTCCTGGCCGACACAGCTCACCAGCGGTTTGGGCGCATTGGCGGCGATGACCGGCAGGTGGTGCGCCTTGGCGAACTCCACCAGCGGGCGATAGTCGCTCTGGTAGTTGGGCCAGGCGTTGCCGTCACGAATGAGCGCCGCCTCGCCGATGCGACCGGCCAGGTAGGCATCCAGCACCGGCTGATCGGCGCGGCTGAACTGCTCCATGGAGAGCACCAGAGGGCGACCGTCTGCGGCCAGGCCCGCCAGCATTCTGGCCTGTAGCAGGTGCACCGCCGGGTGGGTGTGCAGCTCGCCCACCAGCACTATGTCGGCATCCACCACCCGGGCCAGGGCCTGCTCGAGGGTCAGCGCCTCCCCCTGGGTAGCCTTGAGCTGATAGTGATAGAGGGTGCCGGCATCGTTGACGGGGGCCGTCGTGGCACAGGCGGCCAGCAGCAGGGGCAGGGTGAACAGGGGCAGTAGTCGGGTCATGGATGTCTCGCAGCGATGAGGTGCCTGCACCATACAATGGCAGCATGGCGGGCGGGAAAACAGAGGGGCATAGTGTAGAACCGAATTATGACAAAAGAAAATGAGAATGATTCCGTTTATTATTGATCTTTGTTGAGAGGTGGGTAAGATGCCAGCTGTTTGATAACAGTTCTCAATAAGGATTTGCAGTGGCCCATAACAACACCCTATCGCTGGTCGCCCTTGCCGTGGCGGCTGGCCTCGCTTCCCCGGTTTTTGCGGCGGACAAGAAAGCAGATGAAGTCATGGTGGTCAGTGGCTCTCGGATGGAGCAGAAACTGGAGGATGTCTCCGGCCCCATCTCGGTCATCACCGCCGAACAGATTGAAGAGCAGGTGGTGAGCAACGTCGCCGACCTGTTCCGTTACGAGCCGGGCGTCACCGCCCTCGGCGGTGCCGGCGATGCCCAGACCTTCGTCATTCGCGGCATGGGCGAGAACCGGGTCAAGATAGTGCGTGACGGCGTGCGCCAGAACGATGCCTACAAGAACGGCGGCGTGGGCCAGAGCTATTTCGACACCGACATGATCAAGCAGGTCGAGGTGGTCAAGGGACCCGCCTCGGCGGCCTACGGCTCCGATGCACTGGGCGGCGTCATCGCCATCACCACCAAGGATGCGGCTGATTTCCTCAAGGGTCGCGACAGCTACCTGGATGCCACCACCGGTTATGCCTCCAGCAGCCACCAGAAGATGGCCGGCGTCACCGGGGCCCTGCGCGCCGGCGCGTTCGAGAACCTGCTGCGCTACACCTGGCGTGACGGCGGGGTGACCCAGAACTACGACGGCGACAAGAACGAGTTCGACATCGTCAGCCAGGCCGTGCTGTTCAAGAGCCAGTGGAACCTGAGCGATGCCCAGTTCCTCAAGCTGACCGTCGACTACTTCAACGAGGGACAGGACCCCGATGCCGTCGACCTCACCAAGGCGGGCTCGGTCTTCAACCAGCCGATCACCGACAAGGAGACCGACAACCTGTCGCTGGTGCTGGATCACGGCATCGCCCTGAACGCGCCCTGGGTCGATCGCATCGACAGCAAGCTCTACTACGCCCGCACCAAGCAGACCATGGATCAGTACGCCTCTTCCAAATATCCGGTGCGGCCGACCAACCCCTATGTGACTAAGAACTCGCTGGACAACAACGGTTTCGAGCAGAAGAGCCTGGGTGCCCAGCTGAAGTTCAGCAAGGCGCTGGCGAGCCAGCGGCTGGCCTGGGGCCTGGAGTATGAGCACACCGACAACGAGCGGACCCGCTTCAAGGCGCCGACCGTGCCGGGGGATTTCGTCGGCTACAACGAGCTGAGCTTCCCCTCCACCACCACCGAGCACGGCGCCTTGTGGGCGTTCGACGAGCTGAAATTCGGCGAGCGCTGGGTGCTGACGCCGGGTGCCCGCTACGACTACTACCGGATGAACCCGGATCAGGATCCCGCCTACACCGGCGAGAACCTCAAGCGCTTCTCCGAAGGGGAGTTCTCGCCCAAGCTGGGGCTGGTGTTCAAGGCGCACGAGGCGGCCAACCTGTTCGCCCAGTACAGCCACGGCTACAAGACCCCCATGTATGACAACGCGTTCTCCACCCTGAACCACCAGGCATACGGCTATCGCATCGAGCCCAACCCGAACCTCAAGCCCGAGAGCAGCGACGGCATCGATCTGGGTGTGCGCGGCAGTGCCGGCGGCTTCAGCTATGAAGTGGCCACCTTCTACAACAAGTTCGAAGACTTCATCGAACTGGCCGGGGTTGGCACCGAGGGCCGCACCGCGCTGTATCAGTATCAGAACCTGGACAAGGCGACCACCAAGGGGGCCGAGGCCAAGGCGGACTACTGGCTGAACGATCTGGTCAACGTCTGGGGCAACCTCTCCTACATCGAGGGCAAGGATGGCGACGGCAACTACATCAACAGCCTGAGCCCGCTCAAGGGGACCCTGGGTGTTCGACTGGAGCAGCCCAACTGGAACATCAACACCGCCCTGCGCTTTGCCGACGACATGAGCAAGGTGGGCAAGGATGCCAAGGGCAACGACAACATCAAGAGCGCGGGCTGGGGCGTGGTGGACATCTATGCCCAGTTCAAGCCGGTGCAGGATCTGCAGTTCAACGTGGGCGTCTTCAACTTGTTCGACAAGGAGTACGTCAACTACGAGAGCATCACCGGTCAGAGCGCCAGTGCCAGCACCAGCCGCCAGACCGAGCCGGGTCGCAACCTGAGTGCACGGGTCAAGTACGTGTTCTGATGAATGCACACCACGACAAGGGGCCTGCGGGCCCCTTTTTCATGGCGGGGACCGGGCCCCCGATGGCGGACAAAAAGGCGGCCAAAAAGAAACCCGCCGAAGGCGGGTGGAAGGATTGCAACACTAACCAGGAGGAGGTGTTACTCAATAGACACCGGCCTTGTGGCAATAGTTCAATTTTATTGATGTTTTTCATTATTATCTGCGCGGCGTCCCACCCGGGATCGCAGGATCCCCACCGACAAATCGGTTATCATTTGTGCCCCCGTTTCTCAGTGTCGAGGATCTATGCCCGCCTTCTCTTGGTTAGCCCTGTTTTTTGGCGCTTTCTACTTCGTCTACGGTGCCTATCTGCCGTTCTGGTCGCTCTGGCTGGAGGGGATCGGGGTCAGCGCCGAGATGATCGGCCTGCTGCTCGGCGCGGGCATGGCGATCCGCTTTGCCGGCAATCTGATGGTGATGGGGCAGATCAAGGGGGCGGGGCACCTGCTGCCGGTCACCCGCCTGCTCTGCCTGCTCAGTCTGCTGGCCTTCCTCGGCTTTTACCTCAGCCACAACCTCTGGTGGCTGGTGGGGCTGACCCTGGTGGCGAACTTCATCTACCCGACCCTGATGCCGGTGGGGGAGGCGCTGGCCACCCGCATGGTGGTGCAGGCGCACCTCGACTACGGCAAGGTGCGGCTGTGCGGCTCGTTCGCCTTCATCGTCGCCTCGACCCTGGTGGGGGCGCTGGTGGGGAATTTTGGCAGCGACTGGATACTGCACACCATGGTGGCCGGGCTGCTGCTGATGCTGCTGCTGAGCTGGCTGCCGCTGCACCCGGCGCCGCAGGACATTCAGGGCGAACGGGCCAAGGCCTCCCTGCTCGATACCCTCAAATCCCCCCAGGTGCGCCGCTTCCTGCTGATCTCGGCCCTGCTGCAGGGCAGCCACGCCGCCTACTACGGCTTTAGCGCCATGCACTGGAAGGCGGCGGGTTACAGCGGCACCACCATAGGTTATCTGTGGGCGCTGGGGGTGGTGGCGGAGATCGGGATGTTTGCCGCCGACAAGCGCTTTCTCAACCGCTTCGGCGCCCAGACCCTGTTTCTGGTGGGGGCGCTGGGCTGCGTGGTGCGCTGGATCCTGCTCGGTGCCTCCACCGAGCTGCTGGTGCTGGTGGCGGGTCAGCTGCTGCATGCGGTCACCTTCTGCGTCAGTCACCTCGGCGCCGTGCGCTTCATGACCCGCCAGCTGCCGGCCGAGCAGTTGATCCCGACCCAGGCGCTCTATGCGGCGTTGGGGCTCGGCATGACGGTGGCCGCCCTGATGACCCTGTGCGGCCTGCTGTTCGAACCGCTGGGGGGCTGCATCTTCTTCCTGATGGTGCTGGTGGTGCTGCCGGTGTTCGTGCTGCGCCTGCGGGAGGGCGAGCTGAAGGCCGCCTGATGGGCCCTATCCGGTCAGCAACCACATTGATCAGCAACGAACAAGGGGAGCCTAGGCTCCCCTTGTTGCATGGTGACGGCTGGCTCAGGACTCCTGCTCAAAGGCCAGCAGATCTCCGGGCTGGCAGCCCAGTTCGCGGCAGATCGCCTCCAGGGTGGAGAAGCGAACCGCCTTGGCATGGCCGTTTTTCAGGATGGAGAGGTTGGCCTCGGTGATGTTGACCCGCAGGGCCAGCTCACGGGCAGTCATTTTGCGTTCGGCCAGCAGGGCATCGAGTCGGATGATGATGGGCATGGGTTCCTCACACCGTCAGTTGTTGTTCATCGGCCAGCCGCTTGGCCTCGCGCATCACCAGCGCCAGCGCCGATACGATCAGCCCGGCCAGCAGCAACTGGAAGTCCGATGAACCTATTTTTATCTGGCCGTGCAGCTCGGGGCCCGGCAGGGTGAGCACTAGGTCCAGCAGCGGGGTGGTGATGATTTTGGTGACGAAACTGACACAGAGCAGCAGGCCGATCAACTGGTAGCGGCGGATCTGGCTGAAGGTGAACAGCATGGCCTGCCGATAGCCGCGAAACAGCTGGAGCAGCTGCCACAGCATCAGCATGAACACCAGATCCGGCAGCAGCATCACCAGGGTGCCCAGCAGGCGGGTGCCCAGGCTGAGGGGGTAGTCGGCAATCGAGGGGGCGGTGCTGGCCAGCGCCGGCTGTGCCATGGTCAGGGGGACATGGTTGAGCACCGAACTGTCTTGCACCGCCAGTGCGTCGATCAGCTCCTGCTGCAGGTAGTCGCTGCCGCCGAGCAGTTGGGACCAGACTCCCATGATCGTCATGAGCGGGGTGGCCAGCAGGGCGAACAGCAGGATCCATTCGATCAGATTGCTCATGCGTTCGAGCTTGTTGTGTTTCATCGCTTACCTCTTGGAGTGAAAGGGTGGGCCACGCGCAGCACCGAATTATTGTTTATCAATAAACACAGCCAGATGTTTATCGTTTTTCGATATTTATTCAACCGTTTTTTATTGAAAAACGATAAATTCTTGCTGCAATAAGAAGATGACATTTTTCGGGCGGCTCTCTAGACTGGCTGCTGCTGCGCTTGAATCTTCAACACGGACAAGAGGTTACAGATGCACCAGGGATGGTTGCTGATCGGATTGTCGCTCTCCTATCTGGGGCTGCTGTTTCTGATCGCCTACGTGGCGGACAAGAACAAACGTCGCCGTTTAAAGGGGCAGCCCCTGCTCTACAGCCTGTCGCTGGCGGTCTACTGCACCTCCTGGACCTTCTTCGGCACGGTGGGCCAGGCCAGCGAGTCGCCTTGGTCACCGGTGCCCATCTATCTGGGCCCCATGCTGGTGTTCCTGTTTGGCTGGCGCTTGCTGGCCCGCCTCATCCTGGTGGCCAAGCGCGAGCACATCACCTCCATCGCCGACTTCATCGCCGCCCGTTACGGCAAGTCCCAGCGCCTGGCCATGGTGATCGCGCTGATCGCCATCATGGGCATACTGCCGTACCTGGTGTTGCAACTGAAAGCCATCGTCACCGGGCTGGATCTGCTGATGGCCAACTCTGTGCCTGCCGGCCCCACCGGCAATACCGCCGGGCTGGCCCTCGGCGTGGCCCTGCTGCTGGCCCTGTTCAGCATCCTGTTCGGCACCCGCCATCTGGACGCCACTGAGCACCACCGCGGCATGGTGGTGGCCATCGCCTTCGAATCCGTGGTCAAGCTGCTCGCCTTCATGGCGGTGGGGGGCTTTGCGCTCTGGCTTATCCTCAGCAAGCCGAGCCAGGCCCGTACCCTGGTGGCCAGCGACTTTCTCGATGCGGTGGTGGCGGTGACGCCGGGCAGCCTGCTGGAGCTCGCCATCTACACCCTGGTCGCCATGTGCGCCGTCATCTGCCTGCCGCGCCAGTTTCACGTGACCGTGGTGGAGAACAACCAGGGCCAGGATCTGCACTGGGCGCGCTGGCTGTTTCCGCTCTACCTGTTCGTGATGGGGCTCTTCATCTGGCCGCTGGCGCTGGCGGGCAAGCAGTGGGTGGGGGCCGGCATGGCCTCGGATACCTATGTGATCAGCCTGCCCATGTCGCTCGGTTTCGACGGCATGGCGCTGCTGGCGTTTCTTGGCGGCACCTCGGCGGCCACCGGCATGGTGATCGTCTGTACCATCGCGCTGGCCATCATGGTCAGCAACGATCTGGTGCTGCCGGTGCTGCTGCGCCGCTTCTGGCAGCAGGGACGGGACGAGCGGCTGGTGCGCCTGCTGCTGCAGGTGCGCCGCGGCGCCATCCTGCTGATCCTGCTGGCGGCCTGGGGGCTCTACCTCTGGCTCGGGGATCTCACCAGCCTGTCGCGCATCGGCTACCTGTCGTTCGGCGCGGTGGCCCAGTTTGCGCCGGCGCTGCTGCTCGGCCTCTATTGGCGGCACGGCAACCGCAAGGGGGTCTACCTCGGTCTCGCCCTCGGGGTCAGCCTCTGGTTTGCCACCCTGCTGGCGGAGAGCGGCCTGCTGGCCGGCTCGCCGCTGGCGGCCCTGCTGGCGCCGCCCGACTGGCCCGCGTTTCGCGATCTCAGCCTGGGGGCCTGGTGCATCTTTCTGAGCCTGCTGCTCAACCTCATCGGCTATGTGGCGGGCTCCCTGCTGTCGCAGGCGGCGGTGAGCGAGCGGCTGCAGGCGGCCAACTTCGTCGGCAAGCCGAGCCGCGACACCACGGCGCTCTATCAGGCGCGGGTCTCGGTCAAGGAGCTGGAGATGCTGGCGGCCCGTTTCGTCGGCTCGAGCCGGGTCAAGCGTGCCTTCGGCCGCTTCGCCGGCGAGCGGGGCGGCACTCTGGCGCCCCAGATGCAGGCCTCCGCCGAGCTGATTGCCCACACCGAGCGGCTGTTGGCCGGGGTGTTCGGCACCTCGTCCGCCCGCCTGGTGCTGGCCTCGGCCCTGCAGGGGCGCAACATGCAGCTCGAAGAGATCGCCACCATAGTGGACGAGGCCTCCGACGTGTTTCGCTTCAACCGCGGCCTGCTGCAGGGAGCCATCGAACACATGGGGCAGGGGATCTCGGTGGTGGACCGGGAGCTCAAGCTGGTGGCCTGGAACCGGCGCTACATCGAGCTGTTCCACTATCCGCCCGGCCTCATCCAGGTGGGCCGCCCCATCGAGGAGATCATCCGCTACAACGCCGAGCAGGGGCTGTGCGGCCCCGGCGATGTCGAGGCCCATGTTGCGCGGCGGGTCGCCTTCATGCAGCGCGGCAGCCAGCACATTTCGGCGCGTGAGCGCCCCGATGGCCGGGTGATCGAGATGCAGGGCAATCCCATGCCGGCGGGCGGCTTCGTGATGACCTTTACCGACATCACCCCGTTTCGCGACGCCGAGCGAGTGCTGCGGGAGGCCAACGAACACCTGGAGGCGCGGGTGGCCGAGCGCACCCACGAGCTCTCCGAGCTCAACCGCCAGCTGCTGCTGGTGAACCAGCAGGTGGAGCGGGCCAACCACTCCAAGAGCCGCTTCCTGGCGGCGGTGAGCCACGATCTGACCCAGCCCCTCAACGCCGCCAAGCTGTTTACCTCCTCCCTGCTGGAGATGCTGCCACCGGCGGACGAGCCGGCCCGCATCGCCCGCCACATCGACGATGCGCTGGGGGCGACCGAGGATCTCATCACCGATCTGCTCGACATCTCGCGGCTCGAAGCGGGCAAGTTCAAAGCCAAGAAACTGGATTTCGCCCTGCGCGACGTGTTCGACAACCTCAAGGCGGAGTTCGGCGTGCTGGCGCAGGCGGGGGGGATCCAGTTCTCGGTGGTGGAGAGCGGTGTGGCGGTCTACAGCGACGTGCGCCTGCTGCGGCGGGTGCTGCAAAACTTCCTCACCAACGCCTTTCGCTACAACCCGGGCGGCCGGGTGCTGCTCGGCTGCCGCCGGCTCGGCGACAAGGTGCGCATCGAGGTGTGGGACAACGGCCCCGGCATTCCGGCCGACAAGCAGGAGGCGATCTTCGACGAGTTCTCCCGCCTCGATCACTCCCGCACCGCGCGGGAGCAGGGGCTGGGGCTCGGCCTTGCCATCGCCCGCGGCATCGCCCTGGTGCTCGGCCACAATCTGACCCTGCGCAGCTGGCCGGGGGCGGGCTCGGTGTTTGCCATCACCCTCAATCTGGCGACCCGTCCTGTCGCAACGACGCAGGTGGCGGCCCCCACCCAGCGCGACAGCCAGCTGGAGGGGATCCGGGTGCTCTGCATCGACAACGAGAGCGACATCCTGATCGCCATGCACTCCCTGCTGGGACGCTGGGGCTGCGAGGTGGTCTGTGCCCAGAGCCTGGCCCAGGCGGAGGATCTCATCGCCGGCGGCTTCCTGCCGCAGCTGGTGCTGTCCGATTACCATCTGGACGACGGCAAGACCGGGCTGCAGGCGCTACACATGCTGCGTCTCGCCCACGGCAACGACATCGGCGGCATCATCATCAGTGCGGATCGCAAGAGCGAGCTGCAGGCGCAGATCCGCAAACACGGCTACGGCTACATCAGCAAACCGGTCAAGCCGCTCAAGCTGCGGGCGCTGATGAACAGCATCTTGCGGCCGGCCAAACTTGATGATGATCACGAAACCGGGAATTCGTCCGAATTTTAATCGACGGCTCCCAGCCGACAAGATCGGCACTTTCTGACACAAAAAAGTGCATTTTCTTCTCGTTTGAGGCTCACTTTCGATAAAAAGTGGTTTATTAATAACCGCTCGGGGGTTTGCCCTCCCTCCTTTGACTCCCTTATAGTCAGGTCGCGATTATTTTTGTCGCAAATCAAGTTGTGCAAAAGGCAAACCGGATGAAAGTCCGGGACGCAAAGCTTCCGGTCTAAGGGTCAGCAGTACCTAAGATAGCGGGGCCACCACAGGTTGTTTCGTCCATGGGCCAAGCCATGGTGCGATGTTGTCTGCGTTACCTGTCAGGTTGCGTTGCCTTTTTCGTTATCTATTCCAAGAACGAAATAAGGATATTCAACTATGTTAAGTCCAAAACCCTCCGTACTGGCGTTGTTGGTCGGGGGTCTGTGCGCCTCCTCCGCCTTCGCCGCCGCCCCCGGCAAACCCACCATCGGCTGGGGCGAAACCAAGTTCGCCATCGTCGAAGTGGATCAAGCCGCCACCTCCTACAACAAGCTGGTCAAGGTGCACGCCGATGGCGCGCCGGTCAGCGTGAGCTGGAACCTCTGGTCCGGTGATGTCGGCCAGACCGCCAAGGTACTGCTCGACGGCAAGGAGGTGTGGTCCGGTGCCGCGTCCGCCTCCGGCACCGCCAACTTCAAGGTCACCAAGGGGGGCCGCTACCAGATGCAGGTGGCGCTGTGCAACGCCGACGGCTGCACCCTCTCCGACAAGAAAGAGATCCTGGTGGCCGACACCGACGGCAGCCACCTGCTGCCGCTCAAGGCGCCGCTCAAGGAGAACAACAAGCCCTACGTCAACAAGACCGGCAAGGTGATGGGGGCCTACTACGTGGAGTGGGGGGTCTATGGTCGCAAGTTCACCGTGGACAAGATCCCGGCCCAGAACCTGACCCACATCCTCTACGGCTTCACCCCGATCTGCGGTGGCAACGGCATCAACGACAGCCTGAAAGAGATCTCCGGCAGCTTCGAGGCGCTGCAACGCTCCTGTGCCGGCCGCGAGGACTTCAAGGTCTCCATCCACGATCCCTGGGCCGCCATCCAGATGGGGCAGGGCAATCTCACCGCCTATGACGAACCCTACAAGGGCAACTTCGGCAATCTGATGGCGCTCAAGAAGGCCTATCCGGACCTGAAGATCCTCCCCTCCATCGGTGGCTGGACCCTCTCCGACCCCTTCTTCTTCTTCGGTGACAAGACCAAGCGCGACACCTTCGTCGCCTCGGTGAAGGAGTATCTGCAGACCTGGAAATTCTTCGACGGGGTGGACATCGACTGGGAATTCCCGGGGGGCCTGGGGGCCAACCCCAACCTCGGCAGCCCCTCCGACGGCGAGACCTACGTGCTGCTGATGAAGGAGCTGCGCGCCATGCTCGACGAGCTGAGCGCAGAGACCGGCCGTACCTATGAGCTCACCTCCGCCATCAGCGCCGGCGGTGACAAGATTGCCAAGGTGGACTATCGCGCCGCCCAGCAATACATGAATCACATCTTCCTGATGAGCTACGACTTCAACGGCGCCTGGACCAACACCGGGCTGGGTCACCAGACCGCGCTCTATGAGTCGAGCTGGGATCCCAACACCAAGTACACCACCGACAAGGGGGTCAAGGCGCTGCTGGGTCAGGGCGTCGAGCCGGGCAAGGTGGTGGTGGGTGCCGCCATGTATGGTCGCGGCTGGACCGGCGTCAGCGGGTATCAGGGCAACAACCCCTTCACCGGCACCGCCACCGGCCCGATTGCGGGGACCGAAGCGGAAGGGATCTGGGAGAAGGGGGTCATCGACTACCGCGGCATCGCCAAGGGCAAGATGGCCGGCGACTGGCAGTACAGCTATGACGAAGTGGCCGAGGCACCGTCCGTGTTCAAGGCTTCCACCGGTGAGCTCATCACCTTCGATGACGAGCGCTCGGTCAAGGCCAAGGGGCAGTACGTGCTGGCCAACCAGCTCGGCGGCATGTTCGCCTGGGAAATCGACGCCGACAACGGCGACATTCTCAACGCCATGCACGAGGGGCTGGGCCACGGCGATAGCACACCGCCGGTCAACAAGCCGCCGGTGGCCAACGCCGGCACCGATCTCGCGGTGACCGGGCCGGCCCAGCTGGTGCTGGACGGTTCCTCCTCCCGCGATCCGGAAGGGGCGGTGCTGAGCTACAGCTGGGCCCAGATCTCCGGTCCCAAGGCGACCCTGAGCGATGCCACCCAGGCCAAGGCCAAGGTGAGCGTCGATGCGGTGAGCCAGGACGTCAATCTGGTGTTCGAGCTGACCGTGACCGATGACCACAACCTTAGCGCCAAGGATCAGGTGGTGGTGACCAACAAGGCGCCGCAACCCAACCTGCCGCCGGTCGTCACGGTGCAGGACAAGGTCTCGGTGCAGGCTGGCAAGCAGGTGAGCATCACCGCCAGCGCCACCGACCCCAATGGCGACACCCTGAGCTATCAGTGGAGCGTGCCGGCCGGGGTTACCGCCAGCGGTCAGAACAGCAAGACCCTGGTGGTGACGGGCCCCAGCGTCACCGTGGAGACCGGTTATGACCTCACCGTCACCGTGACCGACGGCGCCCTGGATGCCCAGGGCAAGACCCGCCTCACCGTGACCCCGGTCAGCGGTGGCGGCGACTGCAACGCCACCGATCCGGATGCCGCCAACTGGCCGGCCTGGAAGGCCTCGACCACCTACAACGGTGGCGAGAAGGTGAGCCACAACCAGCTGGTGTGGCAGGCCAAGTACTGGACCCAGGGCAACGAACCGAGCCGCACCGCCGATCAGTGGAAGCTGATAAGCCAGGTGCAGCTGGGCTGGGATGTCAGCGTCGCCTACAACGCCGGTGACGTGACCACCCACAACGGTCGCCAGTGGAAGGCCCAGTACTGGACCCGCGGCAACGAGCCCGGCAAGCACGACGTCTGGCAGGACATCGGCGCCGCCAGCTGCAAATAACCTCACCGTCAAACCCATCGGGGCATGCCAGGCATGCCCCCTTTTTTCCCCCATAACAACAAAGAGCACCACCATGACCACATGCACCACACGTCTTGCCTGCCTGATCGGCGCAGCCCTGGCAAGCGGCCCGCTGCTGGCCGCCGTTCAGCCACCCACCCCGCTGGTTTTTGACGCCACCCGTCCGCAGAACGATCTGCAGGGGTCGCTGCTGGCCGGCGTCCAGTTTGCCCAGAGCCAGATCCTGCCGGCCCACCCGCGGGAGGGGGACAACCAGCCTCGCCTCACCGCCCTGCGCAAGAGCCTGCTGCTGGTGCGCCCGCTGCAGGCCGGCAACCAGGCGCCGCTGGCGCTCGAGGCCCGCGACGGCGCCGGCAAGCTGCTCGGCAGCCTCACGCTGGATCCGCCCTCCCGCCTGCCCAAGACCGCCTACTACCTGGAAGGAACGCCGGAGGAGGGGGTCGACTTCACCCCGGGCCCCGGCACCAGTGCCGTCATCAACAGCAGCAGCGAGCTGGCCAGGCTGAGCGATCCGAGTGGCGCCTTCCTGCTCGGCAAGCTGCAGCCTCATGCCCTGGTCACCATCCAGACCGCCGACGGCCGCTGGGTGCGCGACATCTTCTTGCCCCGCGGCGCAAGCCTGGAGGGCAAGATGGTGCGCCTCGCCTCCAATGCCGGCTACAACTCCACCGTCTACTTCAGTGGCCGCCAGGTAACAATCTCCCGAGGTCAGAGCCAGCAGTTCAAGTTCGTACGCGGGCAGTGGATCCGCGATGGCGAGCTGGAAAACAACGGCATCACCTATGCCAGCGATGCCTGGAGCGCCGTGCTGCCGGCCGAGTGGATCCTGCCCGGCCTCACCCTGCGCCTGAGCCAGGGGGATCTGAGCGGTGAGCTGAACGACCTCAAGGTGGGGGCGCCGGGGGAGCTGCTCATTCACACCATCGACATCGGCATGCTGACCAGCCCGCGCGACCAGTTCGCCTTTGCCAAAGATAAAGAAGCCCAGCGGGAGTATTTCCAGACCATTCCCGCCAGCCGGCTCATCGTCAGCCAGTATGCGCCGCTGTCGTTGCCGGAAGTGATGCTGCCGGATGGCACCCTGCTCACCGATTTTGATCCGAGCGAAGGGGGCTGGCACAGCGGCACCATGCGCCAGCGCATCGGCAAGGAGCTCATCTCCCTTGGCATCGACAATGCCAACTACGGCATCAACAGCACCGCCGGGGAGGGGGAGAACAGCCATCCCTACGTGGTGGCCCAGCTGGCGGCCCACAACAGCCGTGGCAAGTATGCCAACGGGGTGCAGGTGCACGGCGGCTCCGGCGGGGGCGGCATCGTCACGCTCGACGCTTCCCTTGGCAACGAGTTCAGCCACGAGGTGGGCCACAACTACGGTCTCGGCCACTACGTGGGCGGCTTTGCCGGCTCGGTGCACCGCAGCGCCGATCAGATCAATGCCACCTGGGGCTGGGATGGCGACAAGAACCGCTTCATCCCCAACTTCTTTGCGAGCCGCAGCGGCCAGAGCGCCTGCCTCGATGGTCAGTGCCAGGCGCCGTTTGACGGCCGCAAGTTCGGCTTCGACGCCATGGCCGGCGGCGAGCCGCTCTCCGGCTTCAACCGCTTCACCCTCTACACCCCCAACTCGGCCGCCATCATCCAGCGCTTCCTCGAGAGCAAGGCGGTGTTCGACGCAGCGTCCCCCACCGGCTTCAGCAAGTGGAACGAAAGCCAGGCCAGGATGGAGCCCTACCGCCACCGGGTCGACCTCGCCGAGCAGATCACCGCGCCGGTGAGCGATCTGGGAGAGGTCAAGCTGGCCGCCCTGCTGGCCGAGTACGATCTGGTCAAGGTGGCCATGTGGGATGGCAACTGGACCCGCAACATCCAGCTGCCGGCCGCCTCGGCGGTCAATCGTGGCCGCATTGTCAGCATCGACCACAACGCCGGCTACAACAGCACCCTCTTCATCAACGGCCAGCAGATCACCGTCTCGCGCGGCTTCAAGAAGAGCTACCGCTCCGACGGCAGCCGCTGGAACGAGGGGGCGCCGACGGATCTGGCGGCTGATCGCAAGCCAGCCGTCTTCGGCGTGCCGGTGACCACCCTGGTCGGTTACTACGATCCGCAGGGGCAGCTGCCGAGCTACCTCTATCCGGCCCTGCACGGTGCCTATGGCTTTGCCTATGGCGATGACGGCGAGCGGCTCGGCAACAGTGATTGCCAGCTGCAGGTGGAGACCCGCGACGGCCTGCTGCGCTTCAAGCTGGCCAATCACCGGCTGAGCGCCAGCGTGATGAACAAGTTCCACGTCAACGTGCCGAGCGCGAGCGAACCGCGCAGCGCCAGCGTGCTGTGCCGCAACCAGTCACAGGCCGAGGCCCAGCTTGCCCCGGCCCCGGTAGGGCTTGGCTACACGGTCAACGGCATGCCGCTGGCGGCACGCTGAGTGTTTTTCTCCTTTCTCCTCGCGCAATGCGAGGTGCCACTGGCGGGGGCCAAGCCCCGCCTTTCATCAAGCAAGAGGTAAATATGATGACAAGAAAGTCCTCTGTGGCCACCCTGCTGGCCGGGCTCTGTCTGAGCGGTCAGCTGTGGGCCGCCAGCGCCTATGACCTCAATCAGGGCTATGGCGGCGGCAGCCAGGTCAGTTTCAACGGCCAGATCTACGAGGCCAAATGGTATGCCAATCCGGGCCAGAGCCCGGGCGTGCAGGTCGCCAACGAGTGGGATTCTCCGTGGGCCCTGCTGGGGGCGGGCGAAGCGACGCCACCCGGTGACGGGGAGGGCATAGCCCCGCCCGCGCAGGGAGGCAGCGGCGCCGTTGACGGCAGCACTGTCTACCTGAGCCAGAGCGAGCTGGATGCCAAGGAGCATGCGCTCACCGATTTCCCGGCCATGACGGCGGTCAAGGCCTCCATCGCCACCCGCGACAACGCCGTGGTCGAGGCGGTGGCCCCCGGTTTGCCGCTCAACCCCGCCAACGTCAAGCGGGTGGAAGGGCTGCTCAGCGAGTTGCAGTTCAACTTCCTGTTCCCGCTGCGGGCGCCGGAGTACACCTATCGCGGCTTCCTGCAGGCGGTGGCCAAGTTCCCGGCCTTCTGCGGCGACTACAGCGACGGGCGCAACGCCGAAGCCATCTGCCGCAAGTCGCTGGCCACCATGTTTGCCCACTTCGCCCAGGAGACCGGTGGCCACGAGAGCTGGCGCCCCGAGCCCGAGTGGCGTCAGGGGCTGGTGTGGGTGCGGGAGATGGGCTGGACCGAGCAGATGCGCGGCGGCTACAACGCCGAGTGCCGGCCGGATGTGTGGCAGGGTCAGCAGTGGCCGTGCGGCAAGTTCGACAACGGCGAGTTCAAGAGCTACTTCGGTCGCGGCGCCAAGCAGCTGTCGTACAACTACAACTACGGCCCCTTCTCCGAGGCCATGTTTGGTACTGTGCGCACCCTGCTGGACAACCCGGAGAAAGTGGCGGACACCTGGCTCAACCTGGCCAGCGCCGTGTTCTTCTTCGTCTATCCGCAGCCGCCCAAGCCCTCCATGCTGCACGTGATCGACGGTACCTGGCAGCCCAACGCCCACGACCGGCAGAACGGCCTGGTGCCGGGCTTCGGGGTGACCACCCAGATCATCAACGGCGGGGTGGAGTGCGGCGGTGCAGCCGAGCATGCCCAATCCCAGAACCGGATCACCTACTACCAGGCCCAGGCCCAGTATCTGGGCGTGCCGGTGCCTGCCGACGAGGTGCTCGGTTGCAAGAACATGAAGGTCTTTGACGAGGCCGGCGCCGGTGCCCTGCCCATCTACTGGGAGAACGACTGGAGCTATGTGCCGGGTAACCCCAACGGTGGCAAGAGCTACGCCTGCAAGCTGGTGGGCTACCAGACCCGTTTCAGCGCGTTCAAGGAGCGTGACTACAGCCGCTGCGTGCAGCACTTCTTCCCCGAGGTGGTGATCGAGGACAACGGCGGTGGCACCAACCTGCCGCCGGTGGCCAGCATCAGCGGCCCGAGCGAGGCGCTGGGCGGCGCCACCGTGCTGCTCTCCGGCCAGGGCTCGAGCGATCCGGAAGGCAAGCCCCTCAGCTACGCCTGGACCCTGCCTGCCGGGGCCAGCGCCTCGGATCTGACGCAGTCCACCCTGAGCGCCATCCTGCCGCCGACCCCGACCAGCGACACCCGCTACGGCTTCGTGCTCAAGGTGACCGACGACAAGGGGCTGAGCCGCAGCGCCACCCACGAGATCCTGATCAAGGGCAGCGGCGGCACCACGCCGCCGGATGGCAACCCGCCTTACAAGGAGGGAACCGCCTACAGGGCCGGTGACAAGGTGAGCAACCTGGGCGGCAACTACCAGTGCAAGCCCCATCCCTACACCGGCTGGTGTGCCGGCGCGGCCTGGGCCTATGAGCCCGGCAAGGGCACGGCCTGGAGCGATGCCTGGATCAAGCTGTAACGACATCTCCGCGCAATAAAAAAGGCCCGTCAGGGCCTTTTTTCATGGGAGGGTGCGCCATCAGAGCGGCTTTTGCCACAGGCTCAGCAGCAGATCCTGCTCCAGCTCGTCCGGTCCCTGGTGGCTGAAGGCGTGACGCTGTTCACCGCTGGCGCGCCAGCCGAGGCGGCTGGTCTCCAGGATGAAGCTGCGCAGGCCCTGGTCCATCTGCATGCTGAACTGGCAGCGCAGCTGACCCATGGGGTTGAGGCCGGCCAGGCTCGGCCAGCTCAGCGGGTGCTCCATGCTGACCGGGTTGAGGCTGACCCTCAGCTGCCACTGGTGGCGGGGGCCCGGCTGCAGGTAGAGCAGATAGCCGCCCGGTGCCAGCCAGCTGACCAGCTGCTCGGTCTTGACCTTGAGATCGTTGACCAGCAGCAGCTGGGCCGTGCCCGGCAGAATGGGGGCGCGGGCCGGATCGGCGATGACGAACTGAGCGTCCGGCTGCGCCTTGTTGGCGGCGAAGATGGTGTTCTTGGCGATGTCGACGCCGGCAAATTGCCAGCCCGGCAGGCGCTCGGCCAGGGTCCGGCAGTAGTAACCCTCGCCACAGCCCAGGTGGATCAGCTCGCGCGGTTCGAGGGGGGCAAGCAGGCTGGCCATCGCCTCGACCAGTGGCAACTGGTGGCCCTGCTCGAGGAAGTGGCGTTTGGCGCGCATCAGGGCGCGGCTGTCGCTGTCCTTGGGATTCTTCTTGCCGGGGATGAGATCCAGATAGCCTTCCGGCGCGGGATCGAAGTGGTGCTTGTTGGTGCAGTAGACCCCGCGGGAGGCTTCATGAAGTTGCAGCGGGCTGCGACAGATAGGGCATTGCAGGTGCATAGGATTTCTCTTGGCGAAGGCCATGACGGCAGGGGCGTTCGGGATTATAGGGGAGACGATCAGAAAAGGCTGCCGTGGCAGCCTTTTTTATCCAGCGACCCAGTGCGGGGCCGCCAGTCGCGGGATCAGCGAGTGCCGAACACCACTATGGTCTTGCCGTGGGCGGAGATCAGCTCCTGCTCTTCGAGCATCTTGAGGATCCGGCCGACGGTTTCACGGGAGCAGCCGACGATCTGGCCTATCTCCTGACGGGTGATCTTGATCTGCATGCCATCCGGGTGGGTCATGGCATCCGGCTGTTTGGCCAGGTTCAGCAGGGTCTGGGCGATCCGGCCGGTCACGTCCAGGAAGGCGAGGTTGCCGACTTTCTGGCTGGTGTGCTGCAGGCGGGCCGCCATCTGGCCGGAGAGGCGCATCAGGATTTCCGGGTTGACCTGGATCAGCTGGCGGAACTTCTTGTAGGAGATCTCGGCCACTTCACAGGAACCTTTGGCACGCACCCAGGCGGAACGCTCCGGGTTTTCGCTCTCTTCGAACATCCCCATCTCGCCCAGGAAGTCGCCCTGGTTCAGATAGGAGAGGATCATCTCCTTGCCTTCATCGTCCTTGATCAAGACGGCCACAGTGCCCTTGACGATGTAGTAGAGGGTTTCCGCTTTCTCACCCGCGTGGATCAGGGTGCTCTTGGCGGGATACTTATGAATGTGGCAGTGCGACAAGAACCATTCCAGGGTGGGATCGCTTTGCGGTTTGCCAATGACCATGAGAATTCCTCTGTAGTGTCTTTTTATGGACTCGTGCGTCCGGGCAAGCTGCCAACCTTGCCATTCCTTGTATTAGTCGCAGTAGGATAAGAGCCTTTGTCTGTGCTGACAAGGCTTTGAGGGCTTTTGCCAGCTCCCCTTGCAACCCCTGCTGCGTTCCGTTCGCCATTGTAGGGAAGATGGGGGCATCAGATGTTGATTTTGATCTAGTTAGTCAGGAAGTTCGTGAAAATGGCGGATATGTGCCGCTGTCGCGTCGTCTGCGGTATGCTATGTCAGTCAGATCTGTCGTCATCAAGAGGAAATGTGAAATGAAAGCCAAGGTCAGCTGGGTGGAAGGCATGCAGTTTGTGGGCGAGAGTGAGTCCGGTCACAAGGTGATCCTGGACGGTGCCAACCCCGGCGAAGGTGTCAGCCCGATGGAGATGATCCTGCTGGCGGTGGGCGGTTGCAGCTCGATCGACGTGGTCTCCATCCTGGAGAAGGCGCGCCAATCCGTGACCGCCTGCCATGTGGAGCTGGCCGGTGAGCGGGCTGACTCGGTGCCGCGGGTATTCGAGAAGATCCACCTCCACTTCGTGGTGACCGGCAAGGGGCTGGCCGAAAAGCAGGTGGCCCGCGCGGTGGATCTGTCGATGGAAAAATATTGTTCAGTTTCCCTGATGTTGGAAAAAGCGGTAGAAATTACCCATAGTTATCAAATTCTTGAAGCCTGATAGCAGTGGCTCTTCCGATCGAATAACACCATGACATAAGGAAAGTGCAATGAAAAAGATGATAGCGTTACTCCCCCTGCTGGGGCTGGCGGCTTGCAGCATGCCGCAACCGACCCAGTACCAGTACAGCCAGTATCAGTGCGGTGAGGAGCTGCTGGCCGTGACCTATGATGCCCAGGCCGACATGGTGCAGTTCCCCTATGCCGGGGTCTATCACAAGCTGGGCCGGGTCGAGGCGGAGTCCGGTGCCAAGTATTCCGACGGGGTGACCACCTTCTGGAATCAGGAGAAGCAGGCCATCCTCAGCCAGAAAGGGGTAACCCTGCTGACTTGCCAGCGCAAGTGATCGTCATGGTGTGATGACAACGGCCTGCTCAATGCAGGCCGTTTTGCATATTGGGGGTCAGTGCGGCAGGGCGTTGAGCATCTTGGCGGCCAGTTGCTGGCTCAGTTGCTGACGCTCCCCTTCGGCGATGGCCACGTCGCTGGCCAGGGAGATGGCGCTGCTCCACACCGCCTGCTGGGTGCGTCGGTCGAGCAGCACGATGGCCAGGGTGCCCTTGCGGGCATCGGCCTTGGCCTGCAACCCAGGGGTCATGCCGAGGCGGGCGAAGATCTCGCCGTCGCTCAGATCCTTGCTGCCGGCCACCCCGATGGCGACCCACACATCGGCCTCGTCGAGGGGCACGCTCTGCCACCCCTTGCGCCCCAGCTCCTGATTGACCGCCTGTTGCACCGGCTCCAGCCAGCCTTCGGCGCTGTCGCCGGCATACTGGAACTGCTCGGCCAGCGCATAGCGCGGCGTTGCCCCGAAAGGCCAGCTGGCCGCCGGGCGCACCACCATGGTGCCCGCTTCCAGGGTCGGCGCGGCCGGGCCGCTGCTGCAGCCACCCAGCAGGGCGGCCAATCCCACAGAGATAAACGCTAACCGCATCATCAGCTCCTTGGCTCAGGTGATCTTGCCGGTTTCAATCAGTTGCTGGATCAACGGGCGCAGGATCAGCTCCATCGCGAAGCCCATCTTGCCGCCCGGCACTACGATGGTGTTCATCCGTGACATGAAGGATCCGTCGATCATCGACAGCAGATAGGGGAAATCCACCTGCTTGATGCCGCGAAACCGTATCACCAGCATACTCTCGTCCAGACTCGGGATCACCTTGGCGCTGAAGGGGTTGGAGGTATCCACCGTCGGCACCCGCTGGAAGTTGATGTGGGTGCGGGAGAACTGGGGGGTGATGAAGTTGATGTAGTCGTCCATGGAGCGGACGATGGAGTCGGTGACCGCTTCGCGGGAATGGCCGCGCTCCGAGGTGTCGCGAATGAGCTTCTGGATCCACTCCAGGTTGACGATGGGCACTACCCCGATGAGGAAGTCCACGTGGCGGGCCACGTTGTGCTCATCGGTGACCACGCCGCCGTGCAGCCCCTCATAGAACAGCAGGTCGGTGTCGCTTGGCAGGTTCTGCCAGGGGGTGAAGGTGCCCGGCATCTGGTTAAAGGGCACCGCCTCGTCGAAGCTGTGCAGGTAGCGACGATACTGGCCGCTACCGTTCTGGCCGTACTCCTGAAAGAAGCTCTCCAGCAGGCCGAAGTCGTTGGCCTCGGGGCCGAAATAGCTGATGTGGCGCCCCTGTTCGCGCGCCTTGCGGATCGCCACGTCCATTTCCGGGCGGGTGTAGCGATGAAAACTGTCCCCTTCCACCACGGCCGCCTGATAACCGAGCTGATGAAACATGGAGCGAAAGGCGTTGGTGGAGGTGGAGGTGCCGGCTCCGGACGAACCGGTAACCGCAATGATGGGATGCTTTGCCGACATAGAATTCTCTCTTCCTTGGGAGTTCCGTTATAAAGGCATGTTCCGAGTGCGGTCAAGTGTGCGACCTGACAGTACCACCGCGCAACTGCTTCGCGGACGTGCTAGCGTACGGGCATCGGTCGCAGACGCAAAAAAGGCCGCCGTGGCAGCCCTTGTGGCAAACAAAGAGAAAAACTAGCTGGCCTGCTTGGTGCCGGCCGCAGGCTTGATCCCCACCAGCACGGCCCCCAGCAGAATGAACAGCACCCCGAGCGCCTTGCCGGGCTCCAGCGGTTCTGCGAAGAGCGGGATGTTGACCGCCAGCAGGTAGACCAGCGCATAGCTGGTGCTGAGCAGGGGGTAGGCGATGTTGAGCGGGGTGGAGTGCAGCGCCGCCAGCCAGCAGAGCAGCGACAGAGCGTAGCAGCCGACCCCGGCCAGGATCACCAGCAGCGGCAGCGGATGGGCCAGCATCACGGCAAGATCCATCTGCCAGGTCGGCAGCTGGATCACCCCCCACTTCATGCCAAGCTGGGCGGCCGTCACCAGCAAGATGCTGCCGAGCACGTAGAGATACCCCTTCAGCGCCGATCTTGCAGGGTTGGCCGGTGGTTGGCCCGCGTGCGGATGGTCATCACTCATAGCAAACCTCCCAGCAGCAGGGCGCCCACTATGATGGCCCCCACTCCCAGCCAGTTGTGGTAGCTGATCTGCTCGTGAAAGAACAGCCTGGAACCCACCAGCACCAGCACCAGATTGATGCTGAGCATGGGGTAGGCCATGCTGAGCGGCAGCCGCTGCAGCAGGTAGATCCAGAGCAGCATGCCGCAGCCGAGCGCTGCCACGCTGGCGATGAGCCAGGGTGAGCGCAGCTTCTGCCAGTGGTTGCAGGGCTGGTGCTGCCAGCTGACGACCGCCTGCTTTTGCAGCATCTGGCCGCTGCAGGTCAGCAGGCACACCAGCAACAGCAGCAGGATGTCCATCACTGGGCCCCGTGGTAGATGAGCAGGGTCAGCCGGTGGCTGACGATGGTCTCGTCGGCGGGGGGCACGGGCCCGGTGTTGCCGTCGCGATCGGTCTTCATCAGCAGGGCCACCTGCCCATTCTTGCGCGCCTGTTCCAGCCAGGCCGGGAAGTCGGCACGGGCCACGTAGCGCCCCGCCGCATCCGGGTAGCCGAGGCCGTAATGTACCTCGCCCTTGCTGTCAAACAGGTTGATCTCGCTGCGCTGAGTTTCCCAGGCGAGGGAGGAGGCCAGTCCGACGTCGTTGGCCAGCAGGGTACCCGACTTCATCAGCACGGCTTGATTGGCTTCGATGAAGCGCTCCGGCAGCTTGGAGTCGATCAGCGATTGCGGCAGCGCCCAGGGCAGGCCGATGGCCAGCACCATGGGGCAGAGCGCGCTCAGGGTCCAGCGGCGGCTGACTTCTTTCAACTGGATGAAGCCGAGCAGACTCCAGCCGGCGAAGATGACCATGGCCACCGCCAGCGCACCGTGATCCTCCTCGCCATAGACGGCGTGGCTGGGGGAGAACGCCAGCACGGCCAGCACCACCAGGCAGATGAGGCCGAACAGGCCGTTTAGCCAGGCATTGACCCGCAAGGCCCGCTCTTTCCCCTCCTTGAGCAGGTCGACGGCGCTGGCGGCCATCAGCATGGCCAGCGGGGCGAAGCAGGGCAGGATGTAGGTGAGCAGCTTGCCCTTGGCAATGCTGAAGAACAGCAGGGGCAAGATCACCCAGGCCAGCAGGTAGAGGGTTTCCGGGTTTATCTTGCGCTCCTGCCAGCCCTTGCGCAGGGCGCCGGGCAGCAGGCCGAGCCAGGGCAGGGTGCCGAGCAGCCCCATGGGCAGGTAGTACCAGAACGGCGCCTTGTGCTGGGCGTTGTCAGCGGCGAAGCGCTGGATGTGTTCAACCCAGAAGAAGTAGTGCCAGTAGTCCGGTTCGCGCAGGTGCACGGCGATGGCCCAGGGAGCGGCCAGCAGGACCGCGCTCAGGATGGCCAGCGGCCCGAAGCGCACCAGCTCGAGCAGGCGGCGCTGATAGATGACGTAGGGCACGATGACCACCACGGGTACCGCCAGGGCGATGAAGCCCTTGGTGAGAAAACCCATGCCGCAGGCAAGGCCGAACAGCAGATAGCCACCGACCCGGCTGCCAAGGGAGTCCTCCTTGCGGATGATGTAGAAGCTCACCATGGCGGCGTTGAGCCAGAGGGTGACCATGGCGTCCAGCACGCTGTAGGTACCGATGCCGTAGACGATCAGCAGCGACAGATAGATGAGCCCGGTCAGGAAGGCCTTACGCCGGCACTGCCACAGCTGCAGGGCAAACCAGCAGATCAGCAGGGCGCTCAGGCCGGTGGCGGCGGCCGAGGCGAAGCGCACGGCGAAGTTGGTGTCACCGAACAGCTGCTGGCTGATGCTGTTGAACCAGTAGCCGGCGATGGGTTTCTCGAAGTAGCGCAAGCCCAGGAAGTGGGGCACGACCCAGTCGCCGGTGCTCACCATCTCCCGGCTGATCTCGGCGTAGCGGTTTTCGTCCGGGCTCCAGAGCGGCCGCTGATCGAGCGGCAGCAGGTAAAAGAAGAGAAAGAACAGGGGCAGGGCCCACTTGGTCAACGTCATGACATCCTCTGTTGCATGGTGTGATTAGCGCGATGGTTAGTCCTGCCACCCGAGGTGGCGTCATTCATCTCAGGCCTCGGCCTTGCAGCCGAGCCAGCCCTCCCGTCCGGGCAGGGTGCCGCGTGCCAGCCGGCCGGTCGGCAGCGTGGTCGGGTCGGATGGTAACAGATCCCCGAGCGGCACGAAGCGGATGCCGCGCGCCCTGGCTTCGCCGAGCAGGGCATCGAACTGATCCGCCATCACGATCCCTTCCACTTCGGCGTGGATGGTGTAGACGTGCGGGCCCTGCGCCGGCGGGGTGGCCAGCTGATCCAGCAGGAAACGGTTGAAACCGTCGACCGTTACCTGATGGCCCACCACCTCGTCGAAGGTGGGCAGGTTGACCGGGATCTGCGGGGTGCCGGGGCGGCCATCCTGCAGCAGGGGCCGAAACAGGCCGCTGCCGCGACAGTCGCTGTTGTAGCGAAAGCCGAACTGCTCCTTGGCCTGGGTGGTGAGGGGGTCGGCTCGCCAGCCGGCGGCGGCGGAGCAATCCACTTCGCGCCCCAGGATCTGGTTGAGCGCATCCACCCCGAGCCGGGTCTGACGAGTCAGCTCGGCTTGGTCCCAGCGGCCGGTGTTGGCTTGCCAGCCGTGGTGATCCCAGGCGTGCAGCCCCACCTCGTGACGGGCGCTGTCGGTGTCGCGCATCAGGGAGCCGAGCTGCTTGCCGATGGACTTGCCGGGCCAGGCGGTGCCGGCCAGCAATATGTCCAGTCCATAGAGGGATGCTGCGTTGGAGCGCAGCATCTTGAGCAGAAAGCGGGGTTTTAGCAGGCGCCACAAGTGGCGCCCCATGTTGTCCGGTCCGACCGAGAAGAAGAAGCTCCCCTTGACCTGATGCTTGTCTAGCAGTTGCAGCAGGCGGGGCACCCCGTCACGGGTCCCCCTGAAGGTATCGACGTCGATCCGCAGACCTACCTCAGTCATGCTCGACTCCCGTCGTGACCGCCCCTTGCAGGAAGAAGTCGAGGGTGTTGCCAATGGTCTCTTCCATCTCGATGGTCGGCTCCCAGCCCAGCAGGCGACGGGCATTGGCGATGCTCGGCCGGCGGTGGGAGACGTCCTGATAGCCGTCGCCGTAGAAGGACTTGCTCTCCACCAGCTTGAAGCCGGCAAACGGCGGGAACTGGTCGCGCAGCGGGTGAGCCTCGAACTTGGCGAGCAGGATCTCGGCCATCTGCTGGATGCTGGCCTCGTTGTCCGGGTTGCCGATGTTGATGATCTGGCCGTCGCAGCGGTTCTCCTTGTTCTCGATGATACGGAACAGGGCCTCGATGCCGTCCTCGATGTCGGTGAAGCAGCGCTTCTGGGCGCCGCCGTCTACCAGCTGGATCGGGGTGCCGTCCACCAGGTTGAGGATCAGCTGGGTGATGGCGCGGGAGCTGCCGATGCGGGCAGAGTCCAGGCTGTCCAGACGCGGCCCCATCCAGTTGAAGGGACGGAACAGTGTGAAGTTGAGCCCCTCTTTCTTGCCGTAGGCCCAGATGACCCGATCCAGCAACTGCTTGGAGACGGAGTAGATCCAGCGCTGCTTGTTGATGGGGCCGACGATGAGGCGGGAGCTGTCTTCATCGAAGCTGTGATCGTCGCACATCCCGTACACCTCGGAGGTGGAGGGGAAGATGATGCGCTTGTGGTACTTCACGCAATAGCGGACGATCTTGAGGTTCTCCTCGAAGTCGAGCTCGAACACGCGCAGCGGGTTGCGGGTGTACTCGATGGGGGTGGCGATGGCCACCAGAGGCAGGATCACGTCGCACTTCTTGATGTGATACTCGATCCACTCGGTGTGGATGCTGATGTCCCCTTCCACGAAGTGGAAGTTGGGGTGACCGATGAAACGGTCCACCGCGCTGGAGCCGATGTCGAGGCCATAGACCTCGTAGCCGCCATCCTGGAGCAGGCGCTCGGTCAGGTGGTTGCCGATGAAGCCGTTGACGCCGAGGATCAGCACCCGGGTCAGCCGCGCCTTGCGCAGGGCATTGCTCGCCTTGGCGCCGATCTTCATTCCTTCGACCAGCCCCAGTTCGCGGGCCAGTTGGGCGCCGCGCACATAGAGTCCGCCTTCGGCCTGACCGGCCACTATCTCCAGCACCCCTTCACCGCAGGCGATGCGCAGCGGCTCCTGGCTCAGGATGGTGCCCGGCTGCTTGTCGCTCTGCTGGGCCAGCCAGTGGCTCTTCCACACCGTCAGCTTGCGATCGCCGGCGAAGCTGAAGGCGCCCGGGTAGGGCTGGGTGACGGCGCGCACCAGGTTGTGCAGTTCGCGGGCCGGGCGGTGCCAGTGCAGTTCGCCATCGGCCGGGGTGCGGCGGCCATAGTAGCTGGCCTTGCTCTCATCCTGCGGGGTGAGGCGGATGTCGCCGGCGCGCAGCTTGGGCAGCTCTTGCTCCAGCAGCGCCCGGGCGGCGAGGCGCACCTTGCCGTGCAGGGTCAGCGCGGTGTCGTCGTCGGCAATGGCCACCGCCTGCTGGGCGACGATGGCGCCGGCGTCGGGCTTGGCGGTCATCTGGTGCAGGGTGATGCCGGTCTCGGCCTCGCCGTTGACCAGGCACCAGTTGATGGGCGCGCGACCGCGGTAGGCGGGCAGCAGGGAGCCGTGCAGGTTGAAGGCGCCGACGGTCGGGATGTCGAGGATCGCCTGCTTGAGCATGTTGCGGTAGTAGAAGGAGAAGAGGGCCTGGGGCGCCAGCTCGCGAATGCGCTCGATCCAGAGCGGGTGGTTCACGTCCTCGGGGGAGTAGACCGGCAGGTTGTGCTCGGCGCAGAGCTGGGCGACCGAGCCGAAGAAGCGGTTCTCGCCCGGATCGTCGGCGTGGGTGAAGACGGCCTGGATCTCGTAGCCTGCCTCGAGCAGGGCCTCGATACCGGTGCAACCGATATCGTGATAAGCAAAGACGACGACTTTCATTGTTCAGCTTCCTGTTGCGAAGGGGTGGTGGCGCTGCGCACGATCTGGTGGATAAAGTAGCGGGGACGGGCGCGCACGTCGGTGTACATGCGGCCTATGTATTCTCCCAGCAGCCCCATGCCCAGCAGCTGCACGCCGACAAAGGTGAAGAGAATGGCAAAGAGGGTGAAGACGCCATCGGCGGCCCAGTCGGCGCCCAGAATGAGGCGCATCAGGATCAGCAGGATGGAGAAGGTAAAGCCGATGCCTGCCACCACGCTGCCGACGATGCTGAGCAGACGCAGCGGGGTGGTGGTCATGCAGGTGACCAGGTCATACATCAGGTTGATGAGGTGCATCAGCCCGTATTTTGACTCGCCGTGGGCCCGCTCGGCGTGGCCCACTTCCAGCTCTATGGTGCGGCGGGCGAAGCTGTTGGCCAGGATGGGGATGAAGGTGCTGCGCTCCTGGCAGCAGAGCATGGCGTCGATGATGTGACGGCGATAGGCGCGCAGCATGCAACCGTAGTCGCTCATGTGCACACCGGTGGCCTTTTGCACCGACTTGTTGATGAGTTTGGAGGCAGTCTTGCGAAACCAGGAGTCCTGGCGGTTGCGGCGCATGGTGCCTACCACGTCGTAGCCCTGCATGGCGGCTTCGACCAGGCGGGGGATCTCCTCCGGCGGGTTTTGCAGATCCGCATCCAGGGTGATCACCAGATCCCCCTTGGCGGTCTCGAAGCCGGCCATGATGGCGGCGTGCTGACCGTAGTTGCGGTTGAGCAGCACCCCGACCAGCTTGCTGCCCTCACCGGCGGCGTCTCTGATGAGCTCGGTGGAGCCGTCGTGGCTGCCGTCGTCGATGAGGATCACCTCGTAATCCTGTGACAGCTGATCGCAGGCGGCGGTGACCCGGCTCAGCAGCGCGGGCAGGCTGGCCTCCTCGTTGTAGACGGGGATGACCACCGAAACCAGCTTGATGTCAGTGTTGTTCACGTTGCATTACTCCAATATGTCGATAAGGGCCGCGACCACGCGGTCGACGTCGGCCAGCGTCATGTCCGGGAAGAGTGGCAGGGTGCACAGGCGTGACGAGTTCCACTCGGTATGAGGCAGGCTGAGGGTCGGATAGCGTTCGCGGTAGTATTTCTGGGTGTGGGCTGCCCGAAAGTGCAGACCGGTACCGATGCCGCGCTCCTGCAGTGCCTGCATCAGCTGATCCCGGTCGAGCCCGCAGCGATCTGGGTCGACCCGCACCATGAACAGGTGCCAGGCGTGCAGGTGGGGGTAGCCCGGCACGGCGAGCGGCGCCAGCGGCAGACCGGCCAGTTGCTCCTGATAGCGGGCCACCAGTTCGGCCCGCTTGGCGTTGAGCTCGGGCAGGCGCGCCAGCTGTACCAGGGCGATGGCGGCGTTGATGTCGGCCAGGTTGTATTTGAAGCCCGGGGTGATCACCTCCGCCTGCGGCTTGCGGCCCAGGCTCATGCGATCAAAGGCATCCACTCCCAGGCCGTGGAATTTGAGCATTCGAACCTTGTCCGCCAGCGCCTTGTCGTCGGTCACCAGCATGCCCCCTTCGGCGCAGGTCAGGTTCTTGATGGCGTGGAAGGAGAAGATGGCGGTGCCGCTGGCGCCGATCCAGCGCTCCCGGTAGCGGGTACCGACCGCGTGGGCGGCATCCTCGATGACCGCAATGCCGTGGCGGCCGGCCAGCGCCAGGATCGGATCCAGATCGACCGGGGCACCGGCGTAGTGGACCGGGATGATGGCTTTGGTGTTGGCGGTGATGAGCGGCGTGATCAGCTCGGCGCTGGTCATCAGGGTATCGGGGTCCACGTCGACGAAGACCGGCTCGGCCCCCAGCAGGGTGATGATGTTGATGGTGGAGACCCAGGTCTGGGAGGGGGTGATCACCTCATCCCCCGGGCCTATGCCCAGCGCCAGCAGGGTGACGTGCATGCCGGCGGTGGCGGAGCAGAGTGCGACCGCGTGCTGGCAGCCGAATGTGTCGCAAAATTGCTGTTCCAGTTCATGATTCTTCGGGCCCGTGGTGATCCAGCCCGATTTCAATACGTCACAGACAGCACTTATCTCGGCATCACCGATGGCGGGCCTCGAAAATGGCAGAAAATCTTGCATAAGAGATCCAACGAAGAATATTAATCAGTGCCCGTGAAAGCGGGCAGCCCCAACAAATTGCACTCAACATAACGTATATAAAAGCGGGCCTGCAATGGTCCAGAAACAGCTGGTAACAATTAACTGGTGCGGTCATCTTAGGTAATGTGATAAATATTTATAACCCCCCCAACTCTTGTTTTTCCAAATTACATTTTCTCTGACATTTTGGTTGTATCAATATGAACATTACTGTATTTGGAAGTGGCTACGTGGGCCTGGTTCAGGCCACCGTACTGGCCGACGTCGGTCATCAGGTGATCTGTGTCGATGTCGATGAACAGAAGGTGGCAGCCCTGATGGATGGCCAGGTGCCCATCTATGAACCCGGTCTCGAATCCCTGCTGCAGCGCAACATCAAGAGCGGCGCCCTGGTGTTCACCACGGACGCCGTGCTGGCCGTCAAACACGGCGATGTGCAGTTTCTGGCGGTAGGCACGCCACCGGGGGAGGATGGTTCCGCCGATCTGAGCCACGTGCTGACGGTGGCCGAGACCATCGCCCAGTATCGCGATCGGCCCGTCATCATCGTCAACAAGTCGACCGTGCCGGTGGGCACCGCCGACAAGGTGACCGCCAGGGTCAACGCCATCCTGCAGCAGCGGGATCAGTCGTTCGCCTTCGACGTGGTCTCCAACCCCGAATTTCTGAAAGAGGGCTCCGCCATCCAGGATTGCCTGCGGCCGGATCGCATCGTGGTGGGTACCGCCAACGAGGCCTCCCGCCAGCTGATGCGCGAGCTCTACGAGCCGTTCAACCGCAACCACGACCGCATCCTGTTCATGGATGTGCGCAGCGCCGAGCTGACCAAGTACGCCGCCAACTGCATGCTGGCCACCAAGATAAGCTTCATCAACGAGATGGCCGGGCTGGCCGAGCGAGTCGGCGCCGACATCGAGATGGTGCGCCAGGGAATAGGTTCGGATCAGCGCATCGGCTATCAGTTCATCTACCCGGGTTGCGGCTATGGCGGCTCCTGTTTTCCCAAGGATGTCAAAGCCTTGCTGGCCACTGCCCAGGAGCTGGAGTACGACACGCCGTTGATCCGGGCGGTGGAGCGAGTCAACGAATTGCAAAAATCGCGGCTGTTTCAGCTGCTGTCAGCGTTCTTTTGCGCCGAAGGGGAGAGCCTGGCCGGCAAGACCATCGCCCTGTGGGGGCTGGCGTTCAAGCCCAACACCGACGACATGCGCGAGGCGCCGAGCCGGGCCTTGATGGAGGCGTTGTGGCAGGCCGGGGCGACCGTGCAGGCCTACGATCCCGAGGCGATGCAGGAGGCCCAGCAAATCTACGGCAACTGTGACAAGCTGCGGCTGATGGGCACCAAGGAAGCGGCGCTGTTTGGTGCGGATGCCCTGGTGATCTGCACCGAGTGGAACCACTTCAAGGCCCCCAATTTTGCCGCCATCAAGCAGGCGTTGCGTTATCCGCTGATCGTCGATGGCCGCAACCTGTTTGATCCGGGCCGGATGAAAGATCATGGTTTTCATTACTACGCCATCGGGCGGGGCGAATCGGTAATGAAATAAAAAGACCATGCCACGCTGCCGCCAAGTTTCAGTGCCATGGCAGTGCGGCATCTCTTCACGCTGCACAAGACTATTTTCGTCACTATTGTCGGTGAGCGTCGTTGTCATATTTATTTAATATTGTGAGCTGATTCACTTTATTAATTTTATATTGCCGCTATGGCCAGGTTCTCTGCATGGCTCGCCACCTTAACCATCCCCTCATATGAGCGAGGCGTGGCGCGGCTTCTGAGGTATGATCGCCATCCTTGACCAGCTAATACC